>JBDRGC010000048.1:0-25982 GCA_043818215.1 Chloroflexota bacterium
CGTCGAGACCTTTGGACTGCGCCTGCCGGATTTCTTGGTGAATCTCGCGGACGGATTTGCGATTTGCCGCCCTGATGGTTATCTGGAGAACTTCATTTTGACCTTCTGCTGATCGCTCCACTGGTAAAGAGATATCCACTTCGTCAAATAGGATGAGCCGATTGCGCCAGTCTCGATATGCGTGCAGATGCTTGTTTTCATCTACTGCTTTTGCGCAGCAGTAGATGATAAAGCCTGTAAATGAAAGGGACTCGTCCGTTTCTTCTTTTATCTCTCGAAGGCGCTGGCGCGGTTTGGTTACGTCCACTTCTATCAACCCATGAATCCAATGCTTTCTGCTTCCTATTTCCAGCCCATCAATCACGAGTTGCCGGAAAGATGAGAAGGGCTGGATCGTGTATGCGCGATTGCTCATTGATTCGATTCTCCCGAGTGAGTTGTTGGCTTGTGCAGAAATATGGCCGTTGCAGAACCGATAAATCTACAACAATTCTGGCGCCAACAAAACGATGTTGCCGATGACCTGGCTGCTTTCTAACAGCGCGTTAGCTTGGGCCGCTTCCAGGATAGAAAACTTCTTCATGATGACTGGTTTGATTTTGCCTACTTCCAGAAGACTAAAGAGTGTAACCCAATCTTCCATAAACGGGCGTCTGTAAAGTCGTATTGCACCCGTTCCATAAAACTTGACAGATTTCCCGTTCGGTAGCAAGTTGAACAGAATGATCTGCCCAAATAAACGCAACGTGCGTGAAAAACTCAGGGGATTGGCGTATCCCACCAATGTGCCGCCGCGCCTCAACACCGATAATCCACGCTTGAGGTAGTCTCCGCCCACCCCGTCGAACACAGCGTCCAGGCCATCCGGCTCCATCCGGCGGACCACTTCGACGAAATCTTCTGTGTGATAGTCAATCGATGTCGCCCCGTATTCGGTCAGTATATGCTGTTTACTTTTGGACGCTATTCCGTACATTTTGAGATTGGCCAATTTGCCAAGCTGTAACAAGGCCGTGCCTATGCCACCGCTCGCGCCAATAATCAACACTTTTTCGCCAGCCTTGACCTTTGCCGACCGATGGAGCGTCTGGTAAGCAACCAGGTAATTCAAGATCAGTGTGGCAGCTTCCGCCGTATCCAGAGTGGCGGGCACGGGGATTAGCTCTTTCTGGTCGAGAAAAATGTACTCGGCATAGCCCCCATAGCCCGTCAATGCCGCAACTCTGTCCCCCACGGCAGTGTTGGTGACAGCTCTGCCTATCGAATCCACGACACCTATGATGGCATACCCTGGTATAAATGGCACCTTGGGCGCAAAAGGTGTGCGACCGTAGCGGCTCGTAATGTCGGGACCACAGACATGCGTGGCTAGGATTCTTATCCGCGCCTCACGAGCCAATGGTGAACGCAGGTCATTCTCAATGACTTGGAGAACTTCCGGGCCGCCTCTTTTTGTCACGATGACACTCTTGTATTTCATGGTTTTCCTATTATTTTCTGTTCGATACTACCATTTGCAGTGGATTTAGGGCGAGCATCAATTAATACGGACTTGCATCCAATGAGTTGCTGGTTGGGTGAGGAAGCGGCGTTGCCGCCGCTCCCTCACCTAAGAACCGTGCTTGACAGTTATCTCTTGCATTACAATACCTCCAATGGCGTGGCTCTTGTTACACTGCGCTACTGCCGAAGCTGTTCAAGCAATTCTGGATCGTCTCGGATCAAGAAGGCATTATACTTGGGATGGCGGATCACATGACACGGGGCAATCGTCCCATTATGGATCCGTTTGTAGAGCCACTGTCGATACGCCCCGAGGTGAGCAGCCATTTGGGCGATGGTCAGATATCCATCCATTTCCAACTTTGGTTGGTTGTGAGCTAGCTTTTCCCTGCCAACCGCCTTTCAAACTATGCCGTTTGAGAAATAGATCCCGTCCAACTTTGTGTACAATTTTTGGCATTCTAACGTTTGGTGTGAGCCGCGCCCACCCGCCCCCGCTGGCGAAACTCGCCTGAAGCACTGAGGCCACCGCGAGCGAGACCCGGTAGTTGAAAGCGCAAGGGTGGGCGTCGGCTCCACACAGTGTTGAGCGGCGTTTATTGCACAGAGATGATATTCACCCTATTGTACGTTATGACGCCAGGATTGGCTTCAAATCTGCCGCCCAGGCGCGTATGGCATTCCAATCCCGGTGATCGCCCCCTGACCAGACGCCGAACAGAACACTCAAGCGGAATTTCAGCCGGTCGCCAAACGACGGTACTTTGCTGATGTCTAGCGCCCCAGCAAAGAGGCCCGTACTGACCGGCTTTACCAGGGCCCGCACCGGGTCCAGCCAGGTCGCCACGTGCGGACGGTATTGATCCGCACCCCGCATGGACAGTGTCATACACACCAAAAACGCGGCAAAGGGCTTGCGGGCCAGCACCGCCTGATGCGTCTGCATGAATTGCATGGCCTCCGGCAGCCATTGCCCCCCTTGAATGGCACTGCCGGCCACCACCGCCTGGTAAGGGGACAGGTCTTTGACGCCTTGCATGGGCAGCACATCCACCTGTGCGCCGCCCTCGGCCAACGTCTTGCCAATCGCTTCGGCCACGCCAGCAGTGGAACCGGCCCGGCTGGCATAGGTGACAAGGATTCTGTCTGACATAGATGTTTCTCCTTACGATACGCCCCGCCCTAGCTGGAAGAGCCTGCGGGCAATCAGAATGTACCAGACCATGCTCGAAAGCCCGCCAAGCATGACAATTATCATGGCTACATCCTCTACAGCTGGTATAAAGGATGAGCAGATTTCAAAGATTAGAAGCAGCCCAAATCCTAACATTCCTGCGTAAGCGCTTGCCCTGCTAAAAATCTTGCTTCGTAGCATCACCAACGACATTCCAATGCCAGAAACTTCCAAGAGAAAGAATGCGAGAAATGTGCCGGGTGTGTGACTTCCACCCACTGAAAGCATCGCCTGTCCCGCTGCCGCCAATCCTATTCTTTGGCTTTCAGTTGTGGCAGCCGCGTATTGATTGCTTAGGTCAAGCATGGGGAAGGCCCGATTCGTTGCATAGAATACTGCTGTACCAAGGATGGAGATTATCAGGGCAAGGGTAGCATACGTCTTGTTAACTTGCCGGTGGGCGCCATATAGGGCAAAAAAGATGAGTACCCCAAGTGCATCGAGAAGAATATTCAAAAGGCCCAGATTGCGCAGGCCAAGAAACCAATTGTTTTGAAATAACATGAACCAGTCGATTACAGTTTCAGGTGACGCATTCCCCCCTGGCAAGAAAGTGATGGCAATCTCCATGATCCCAACCAGGACTGCTATCAAGGCAGCCATTCCCCCGATTTTGTAGAGACTTTGCCAGTTGGAACCTGCGGTTTCGGCGCTAGATTTATCCATGTGTCGATATCTCCTAAATATGATAGATGGTAAAAACCATTTTCCACCTTGTACGAAATATGAGATTAGAAGATTGCGGCCCGAGGTTTACATAACCTGCTCGCCGACTCTTGCAATCCGAGACTATTTCATAATAGCCAAACTTTGCATTTTTCGCATCGCTTACCGGAGCCGAAGGCGGGTCGGCTACACGCGGGGGTGCAATCCGTTTGACCGAAACCACCGAATATTTGGTGGGGGCTGGTCAGCGAAGGTTGCTGTTCTAAGGCAAATGCCTCCACTGTAGATTACGTTTCATGGATGGCGATGTGTTGGAAGTACATCACCGCAACGGTGATAAGTACGACAGCGGATGACAACCTGCTGCTCATCTTCGGCCATTGCCATGATCAAGTCCACCGGTCAGGGGATACTGAATAGCTGGATGAAGCGAAAGTTTGGTAGTGTTCATGGAACCGGTTCCAGCGACTGTTTTTGGCGAGTGATCACTGGACACTTTGCATACAAATGTCTTTCCCTGTTTCAACGGTCGGACGCATCCTGACTGGTAAAACGACTCGAATGGACGGCAAAACCGACGATTCCGCTCCCACTCTGGCCGAAAATGGCTTCAAGAGTGTCCAGCAAGGGCAAATTGTGTCCACAGGTTGTGTCCAGTGTTCAAGCAAAAGTGTCCAGTACCAACCTGTAGCTCATTCGTTCTGAATGAACACTACCGAATTGCCCGGTGGGGGACAGCGCACCGCACAGGACATGATCGCCCTCATCCGTAGCGCACCGGTCTTCTCGGAAGAAAGCGCCCGGACGTTGGTAGCTGAGGTGGGCTTGAATTTCCCGGAGATTTATGGCAGTGCGGATGCTCTGGTCCGAATGCTGGGACTGACCCCTGGCAACCGTAAAAGTGCTGGCAAGGTGGTGGGCACAGAAGCCATTCCGGGGAATCAGCACTACAAGCCGATCATTGTCCAGGCTGTAACCACTTTCTTACGCAGACAGACCAAAGAAGGGGACCCCGGCTGGTCCTTGTGGTTGTGGGGACGACGCTATCAACAACGTTCTGACGCTCAACATGCCCGCATCGCGGTAGCTCGTAAGATTACCCGCTCGGTCTACTTTATGTGTCGCAAGTGGGAAGCCTATGATGACAGCCAACATAGATTGGTGCAGGAAGACCATGCCCTCCAAACTGACAAACGCTTGGCCAACACGGCCCAAGCATTGGCTGCTGCTGATATTGTTGGCCTGGAGACCGCAGCACAACTCAAGCAAGCCAATCAAGCCATCAACCAAGCTCTGGGCATCCGGGTTAGTCGATACAAACTCTGCCCCTTTGACCATGACTTCTCCGTCCAGTCCCTGGGCCTGTCCACCCGGATCGTCAATATACTGTTAAAGAACGATATTCTCAGCGTCGGCCAGTTGATCTTACGAGTGGTATCGGGCAATTGCACTCTATCCATAGGCTGGGCCCGAAAACAGCGCAAGCGATTGAAGAAACGCTCATCGCCAAAGAGTTCGTCGAACTGCAAGACTGAACACATCAAGAAGAGCAACTACAACTGCCATCCACCGGTTTCATTTGGAGCGTGTGATGGCATTCTGCCATCATACGCGGCTCCTTACAGGAGAAGGCAACCAGCCGTACACCTGCACTTGCGTGCGGTGCAAGTGTGCCCCGATGGGTGGGATGACCCAAAAAGCTAATGCCTGGGGTAATGCCCAGGATATGCTGACGTGGGTCGGGTGCTCAGGAAGGTAGAGGGCTTCCAAGTGTCAGGGCTTTCCCGAAGGACATCGGGACGATGTAGACGCACGGGCTTGCTCGTAGCGAAAGCGATGTTACACGAAGAAGACATCTGCCAAGTCTCAGTGATTGGAAAGGTTCAATTACAGCGATGCCAATGATATTATGCCCTTTGGGTACAATGGCCTGGGTGTCTAGGAGCCGGATGAGTTCGAAAGTCTCACGTCCGGTTCTTTAGTAGGGGAGGGGTGGGCGACCACCCCTCCTACTATAACTTGGGCTGCCCTTTGGCTTATTTCTCGACTTCATCTTCATTTATCTCTAACGATTGAGCAACAAGGTTTTCAATTTCACCAATAAGAACGGGCAAATTGGGTTGCGCAAAGTTCATATTTGGCGCAGGAATACGATTGTGTTTGATATCTGGCGGAATATGCTTATGATGGGGATGCGTACTCGCAAGTGCAGGGTTATTAGGATGAGGCTGGGCATCATACCAGGCTATCTTCTCAACGTTATGCCATAGTTCGTACCCATAAAACTCAATTTCAACTGTTCCAGTATCAAACGATAAACGCTCTTGAACAGTTATCCGATACCCTTGTGCGAAAGTTAATTCACCCTCAAGTACAGCTACTCGTTTGCCCCGCCGAATAACAACTAATGTAGACCGTTGAATTGACGAGAAACGTTGCTTTAGCGTGTATACATATTCTTCGTACTCACGAAGCGATTGGAATGGGTTCACGTTGTGTTGTTCTTCCTATCACATCTACGATGCTTGCTGTTCGCTCCCGTAAGGCTTGAATAGTTCGACGATATTGCCCCTGACGGCGCAAAAGGATTTTATATGCCCCTGCCCAGTCGCCCCAATCTAGTACCCATACATCATCTTTAGGTTCTTCGCCTTTAATATATGACTCGTAGAACGTTTCTGATAGAACGCCATACTTGCGCTCATAGACTTCAATATCTTCAGTGAGCGCATGAATATCATCAATTATGTCTTGCAGCGTCATGCCTATTTCTTGATTCGCCATATCACTACCTCCACATTATTAATTGTACCAGCCATCATTCGCTAAAGACAAGATTTGACTTATACAGGCAGCCCAACCTTAAGTATATGGAAACGTCCACATAACTGCCTACATTTAGATACTATACAGAACTTTCCATACAATCCACAACAACCCTAACTTGACCGACCATCGCAGTATAGCACACTCCAGAACCAAATGCCCGCCTCCCACTAAACGCTTCTCACGAATCACGAATCACGTTTCACGTTTCACGGGATCAATTGTGGGAGAATTTATTTTCTGAACCTCCATTACTTCCCTTATCCCCAAAAGCATCGCCAACACCGCCGGATCAACATCCATCTCCGGCATATCGGCAGCGCCATAAATCTGCGATTGATCAGCTCGCTCGCGCAGGGCACGCCAGAGCAGCTTGCGTTCCTCGGAGTGGACGACCAGATCGTTGATGGTTTCGGCATCCAGCAGATATTCCCCCGTGGTGTAGAGAAAGGTGATGCGCTTCCACTTCTCGGCCAGGATGGGAGCCGGCAACTGCGTCACAGGCCCCAACTGGATTTTGAAATACTCTTCGCCGGCGCGGGGGTGGTTGGGATTATCACGCAGCAACTCGGCCCGCGTGACCAACTCATGGCCGCGCACGGGAGCCACACACTCGATGCGCCACTTAAACTCTCCAAAGGAAGCTGGCTGGTAAAAGGCCAGATAATCAACGGCTACAACTTTGGGCGCAGTCCGCAACGGGATGCGATACCAACCCAGAACGCGGGCAATTTCCAAGTCTCGCGGGGAGGGGATGTAGGCCACGAGGATCAGGGAGGTGGGGAGAGGTAAGGTGTCAGGCATTGGTAGGTTGGGGATTGGTATATTGGTATTGGGGATTGGTAGGTTGGGGCAGCTATTCGTCTAGCGGCGATTGGATGACATCATCGTACTGGGCTGGGTCTTCCCGAACGGCGTGGTCGCCGTATTCTTTGCGGCCTTGCTGCTGATTACGGATATAACGGATAAACCCGTTGAGTGAACGCAGAGCACTATGGCAAAGCTCCCGCTGTTTTTGAAGCTCACCTTGTGTGTATCGAAGGTTGTCGCAGACAATGAAAGCACTTAATGTTTCATTAAGAGACCCTCGAGCTATGTAATAAAACCGTAAACTATCCAAATAGTGATATCGGCCATAGCCTTCAGCAATATTTAGAACTATGCTAACAGCAGCCCGTCGCATTTGGCGAGCAAGATCGTATTTCTCGTTGGCAGGCAAACCACTAACAACCCGATACGCTTCTTTCATAACCTGCAACGCCAATTGATAGCACTCCAAATCTTCAAAACCGCGCTGCTCAGTCGTTTCCATATCTCTGCCTCCACCAAACACCAACCTATCAATTTACCAACTTACCAATCTACCAATTTACCAGTTTACCAACTTACCAATCTACCAACCTACCAACCTACCAATCCCTAACTAAACAACACCCTCACATCCTCACTCGTCAAGCTCTTGAAGAAGCTGCCCTCGGTACTGATCAACTGCTCGACGAGTTTCTTTTTGCGGTCTTGCAGCTCCAAAATCTTCTCTTCTACGGAGTCGCGGGCGATGAGCTTGTACACGAAGACGGGTTTATCTTGCCCGATGCGGTGGGTGCGGTCGGTGGCCTGCATCTCCACGGCGGGATTCCACCACGGGTCAATGTGGATGACGTAATCGGCAGCCGTCAGGTTGAGGCCCACACCCCCGGCCCTCAGGCTGATGAGGAAAAACGGAATGTTGGGGTCGTTTTGGAAGGTGTCCACCCGTTCCTGCCGTTTGCGGGTGCGGCCATCCAGGTACACGTAGGGGATTTTGGCAGCATCCATCTCGGCGCGCACCAGTTTGAGCATCTGCACGAATTGGGAAAATACCAACGCCTTGTGTCCCTCGGCTTGCAGGGTTTCCAGGGTTTCGAGCAAAAGCTGGAATTTGGCCGAATCGCCCCGGAAATTCTCTTTGACCAGTTTGGGGTGGTTGCAAATTTGACGCAGGCGCAGCAGCCCCTCCAGCACCTGCATGCGGGCGTTATTCATGCCCTGCTCTTCGATGACGCCCAGCAGCATAGCCCGGTAGTAATCGCGGGTCTTGTTGTAGAATTTACGCTGCGCCGGTTCCATATCGCTGTAAACGATGCGCTCGGTGCGCGGCGGCAGTTCCGGGGCGACCTGCGTTTTGGTGCGCCGCAAAATGAAAGGATAGACCATCTTGCGCAAAAACTGGGAGGTGTCTTCATCGCCCTGCTTCTCGATGGGGTTGCCAAACTCGCGCTTGAAGTATTCCAGGTTACCGAGCAGCCCCGGATTCAGAAAAGCGAACTGCGACCACAACTCGAAGGTGGAATTTTCCACCGGAGTGCCGGTGAGCACCAGGCGGTGATCGCTGCGCAGTAACCGGGCCGCCTTCGATGTTTTCGCCAGCGGATTCTTGATGGCCTGAGATTCATCCAACACTACGTAGTGGAACTTGTATTCCCGCAGTTTTTCGATATCCCGCAGCATAGTGCCGTAAGTGGTCAGCACCATGTCATATTCCGCAAATTTCGAAATGTCCGCGCTGCGGTCTGCACCGTGGTGAATATGAACGCTCAAATCGGGGGCGAAGCGGGCCGCCTCGCGCTGCCAGTTGATCAACAGCGAGCGCGGCAGAACAAGCAAATTGGCAGCATTGGCATGTCCATTCTCCCGCAGCGACAAAAGAAAAGCCAATGCCTCGATGGTTTTACCCAGGCCCATATCATCGGCCAGACAGCCGCCGAACTCGTATTCGTGCAAAAAGTGCAGCCAATCGTAGCCCGCCTTTTGGTAGGGGCGCAGCTCCCCCGTGAAGCCGGATGGCAGCTCCATGCCCCGAATCCCCTCAAAATTCAGCAAGCGCTTTTTCCTCCGGGCAAATTCGGGGTCCGATTGGGCGCGGTCGGCATCCGCCAGCAGTTGGTCAATCAGCGTGAGGTGATGGTTGGACAGCCGCACCCCATCATCGGTCTGCTCCCCCAGGCCAAACAGGTGCTTGTAGCGCTCGATCCACTCATCGGGGATTTCGCCAATCGTGCCGTCTGCCAATTTGACGTAGTGATCCTTTTTGCGGAGGGCTTTGCGGACTTCTTGGAGGGTGGTTTCCACATCCCCAAACTTGACTGCGGCTTGGAGGTCGAACCAGTCTATCCCCGAAGAAACGTTGAGCGATAGAGTAGGTTTGTTACGGTTGACGCGCGCCGATTTGAGTTTCTCCTCCCCGTAGATTTCGAACCCGGCTGCGGCCAGACGGGGCACATTGCGCATGAGAAAGTCGATGGGATGTACGCGGGCGCGCAAAATGAAGACGTTGGCCGGGCGATTGCCTTGTCCATATTTAAGCCCGTGGGAGGCGGAAGAGACCGTGCGGTAGATTTCGTCTTCGATGGCAGGCTGGCGGTGGATGCGCACCAGCGTCCAGGCCTCGGGCTTGCGGCGGATAGTTTGCGCGGGCTGGCTTGATTCATAAGGCACTTCATAATCCAAATAGTCAAAGCGCAGATGAGCCTGTAATTCGCCGCTTCCCTGTCCTGCAGTCGAAGGAAGTGTCGAAGGATCATCGGTGAGGTAGAGCCGCTTTACGGGTTCGGCTTCCACATCCAACCAGGAAATCTGGTCGCCCACCAATGGAATCTGTTCTGCCAAACGGGGGAAAAATGTCTCTAAAAACTCGTCTTCATCCTCCGGGGGGACGAGCAATTTGGGATTAACCATCCACGTGGCGAGCAATTCATCCGAAACACTTTGAGTCTGAAAAACAAGCTGCCCGGCCATAAACCACTTCGAACTGCCGCTGGCAATCGTCTGGATACGAGTGTTCTCGAGAGAGAATATTTCATCTTCACTAAAGAATTCGGCTGTCAATTGCACGTTTGCATCCACTCGCTCCATACGTAGACGCATTTCGAGCGGACGCGGCAGAATCCGCAGCCATGTTTGCGTGGGTTCCTGCGCTGTCCCATAGAATAGGGGAATGTCCATCTGCGAGAGAATTGCCAGATCGCTGCCGACGGGGGAAAATTGCTGGTAATTGTGGTAGTAATACTGCCGAACCTGGCGATTCTGCTGCAACAGTAGTTCCACGAAATTCATCGTATCAGAGGCGCAATTGACACACCCCATGCCATCAGTGGTGCTGCGCAATTCCTTGACATGCTCTAGCAACCAGCGGTTATGATGGATGATTTCTTGCAGTGTCTCCCCTGTCAGAGCATTGTCGGGCGGCAAGATACCCTCAGGAACACGATCCAACCAAACACGATACGGGGTTAATTTCCACCCAGAGTATTCTGATTGCAGGCTCAGGAAGAACCAATATGGTCTGACGGGCGTTTTTTTCTGCGGTATTGCTATTACACTATCGAGAACTTGCTTCAAGCGCAGACGCCACGCAGCGGGGCCGCTTTTGCGCAGGTGTTGCCCGCCAGCCAACCCCGCGGCTACCATGTGTTTGCAGAACCGGCCGCTCGCCGCGTAAGGGCAGGTACACGTAGCCGCTAAATTCTGGTTCTGTACCCACAGGTCGACCTGATAGTTGCGTGTACCGCTCACACGGCATTGAATTTGGTTGGCATCCGACGATGTTATCTGCACGCGCCCTGCATTGAAATAAGATACCCCCCTTCTATAAATTGTGCCTCCAGCATAGTAGCGCAAGTTGTTTTTTTCTAACAGTTTGGGAAGTGTGGTTTTCACTTTGGTCTTTTTACTCTGCCGGTCGGTCTATGGGTAACAGTTTGAACCTTGTAATTGTCATTCCCAAAGGGACAAGTGTGCGAAGCAGCTTTACCGGTGAAGCAATCTCATCCTTGGCGAGAAGGAGATTGCTTCACCGAAGAGCGTCGGTTCGCAATGACATGATAAAAAGTTTCTTCCTGATTGGGCAGCGCCCCGCGCGTGGAAACCCTTTGAGTCTTTGGTCATGCAAAATAGTTAAACCAACCCCACCCGCTGATTGAACTCTTCGATCAGGACATCCATCTCAGGAATCTGGTTCTGGAAACCGGCCCAGTACTCATCATCGTACCACTGCGACTGAATTTCTTCGTAAGTCTTGCCCTGTTGTTCGATCCAGGTGAAATACTTCAGGTTGTGTACCCGGCGGCGGTCTATGTAGGTCAACTCCTGCAAGCTGTCAATCGTCAGGCCTTGCAGGTAGCGGGCATGATGAGCAGCCGCATCCACGTCGGTGTATTGACCGTATTCGGCGTGCATTTCCTGCAGACGGCTCTGGTAAAGCTCCATGGAGTCGGTCCACACGGTGAGAACAACATCGTTTTCACCCAGTTCGTAATATTTGGCAAACTTTATAGCCATGATGGTGTTGGCGATGCTGGAGAAGCCCAAGAGGTCGAGATTGGGGATTAGAGATTGGGGTACGCCTAGCCGGGCCAAATATGCCTGGCCGGCATCCTCGTTGAACAGGCGCGCCAGGTTGACCACGGCGTTGTCATCGATAGCCATGAGCATATCGGTATTTTTGACATTGTGAATCCAGGGCACATGTTTGTCGCCGATGCCCTCGATGCGGTGAGCGCCGAAGCCGTTCTCCAGCAAGGTAGGACACTGTACTGCCTCGCCAGCGACAACCTTACTGGTGGGGAAGAGTTGTTTCAGATAGTCGCCGCAGCCAATGGTTCCTGCCGAGCCAGTGGTCAATACCACGCCCCGGTAGGTATCCCGCGGGCCGAGTTCTCTGGCGAGCACTTCTTCCATAGCATGGCCGGTGATCTCGTAATGCCACAGATAGTTACCGAACTCATCGAATTGGTTGAAGACGAAAATATTGTCACGGGTTTTGCGCAGTTCCCAAACCTTATCGAAGATCTCTTTGACATTGCTCTCACTGCCGGGGGTAGCGATGACTTCGCCGGCCACCTTTGCCAACCAATCGAAGCGCTCCCGGCTCATACCTTCGGGCAGAATGGCAATCGACTGGCAGGACAGGAGCGTAGCGTCGTAGGCTCCACCGCGGCAGTAGTTGCCCGTGGAGGGCCAGACTGCCTTGTGGAAGGTGGGGTCGAACTGGCCGGTGACCAGGCGCGGTACCAGACATCCAAAAGTTGCGCCGACTTTGTGCGCGCCGGTGGGGAACCACTTCCCTACCAGGGCAATAATGCGGGCATCTACACCGGTTATGCTCTTAGGAAGTTCGATGTAGTTGACGCCACCAAAGCCACCGCCTTTTGCAATTGGTTCATTCTTCCACGTGATGCGGAATAGATTGCGAGGATGCATATCCCACAACCCAATAGAGGCAAGTTCTTCTTTGACCGCATCAGGTATCAAAGCAGGATTTTTCTGCTGCGCAAAAGTGGGGATGATAATATTGCGCTCGCGGGCACGTTTTACAGAGCGTTCTAGTTGTTCTTCGTGCATTGTTAAGTCAATCATGATTTGTGTTCGATCCTTTCAGTATTCTGAGTATTTGTCTGCAGGGTATGCAGTTGGAAACTAGGGACTAGGGACTAGGAACTAGTCACCAGTCCCTAGTCCCCCCGCCTACCTTGTTTACTTCTCTACCTGTTTGCCTTCCTCCGGCGACTCGCTCACAATATACAGCGGACGGCCTTTGGCTTCGTCGTACAGACGGCCAATGTACTCGCCCAAAATTCCCAGGGAGATCAACTGCACCCCGCCGAGAAACAGGACGGCGAGCAGGGTAGTTGCCTGCCCGAAAAATGCCTGCGACCCCGAGGCCCGTAAGACGATCACCACCGGCATCGCCAGGATACTTATACCCGCTGAAATGAAACCCAGGTACATCGCCAATTGCAAAGGGAAATACGAAAAACTGGTGATCGCATCGGTGGCAAACTTGAGCATTTTCTTGAAGGGGTACTTGGTTTCCCCGGCAAAACGGGCGGCGCGCTTGTACTCCACTCCCGTCTGCTTGAAGCCCACCCAAACGGACATGCCGCGCAGGAAGCGATGACGTTCACGCATCTGACCCATCACATTCACGACTTTACGGTCGAGCAGGCGGAAATCGCCGGTATCGAGGGGGATGTCTACATCGGTGATGCGGTAGATCAGCCGATAAAAGACGGAGGCAGTCATCTCTTTGAACCAGGACTCTCCCTCCCGCTCAGAACGCACCGCGTAGACCACTTCGTAGCCCTCCCGCCACTTGGCGATCATGTCGAGGATCACTTCGGGCGGATCCTGCAAATCAGAGTCGATGATGACGACCGCATCCCCGCGGCTGAAATCCAACCCGGCGGTAACGGCGATCTGGTGTCCGAAGTTACGCGCAAAGATCACGGGACGCACGCGCGGGTCTCGAGCGTGCAATTCGCGGATAAGGTCGGTGGAGCCGTCAGTGGAACCATCGTCCACTAAAACTAACTCCCACGATTCGCCAGTGGAATCCATCACCTCTCGAATGCGGTGGTACAGTTCGGGAAGGTTGTTAATTTCATTGTAGATGGGAGCGATAATTGAGAAAGTGGGCATGGGGGGTGGGGATTGGTAGATTGGTAGATTGGTAGATTGGGGAGTGGGGATTGGTATATTGGTAAATTGGTAAGTTGGTAGATTGGCAAATTAGTAGATTGGGGATTGGGTCGTTTAATGGCTCGTTCCACTGCTCCGCGGTGGAACGCTTGTAAGGATGTTCTACGTCCCAGAGCGGGATTGGGAGATAGGGTTATTTATCGTTCGTCCAATAAGCCGGATTTCTCTAGTAGGCGGTGTGACCACCAGCCGGCCTGGGTTGCAAAGGCCTGGCGGCTAGTGGGTTCACTCCAGATACAGTCAAAGATATTTTGCCAGAGAGCAAGTTGAATCTGAAGTTCTACAACTTCGACCTGGATTTCGAAATCAGATTCAGGCGCCATCCATTCGATGAAATATTTGCTTTCGTTCAAGATGGACTCGACAACATCTCGCAGGCCATCATGCTCAGAACAAGAACATATCCGTGCCAGGTTAGCGGCGATACCACCCAATCGGATGGGCAAAGGGTCTCGCAAATATCGCTCACGTATTCGTTCCATTCTTGGTGTCATTACCTAAAAATCCTTTCTACAATCTCTTTCACCTGTTCGCGAATTTCAGCATCCTGGATAATCATCGAAGGATTTTGGCGAGGGCGAATGTTTATTAACGCCTCGAAAGTAACCAGTTGCTTTGATGGATACCAGTCAGCTCCCCATATGTCTTCCTGCCGACTGCCAAGCTTCAGCAATTCTGATTCGCAGTCGGCGTGCAATTCGCCACCCCCAGCGACGACTCCGCGCCTGGTGTCCACCGCCAATTTTATGAACACCAAAAGTGTAGATAGCATTTCATCTACTTGTTCTTGCGTAGGAGAGGAAGTTAATACATAGATTTTCATCACTGCACCTTAGTTTAGAGGCAACGCGCTTGAAGCAAGCCACCGGATGAATCCGGCGTCTGGTACACAAAGCCTGTTTGCGAAGCATGCCTTCGGCAAAACGGGCCGCTCGGCGAGTCAGATGCCAATTATCTTCTTCACCGCTTCCAGCGTCGGCTCGATGATGGAGACTTCTCCGATCTTGACTATATGTACAAACACACAAAAACAACTTGACGCTCATAATATCTCATACTATAATCTAATCGAAAATAAACTGGAGAACCAGTTTTCTCCCGCCCAGCGAAAAGCCGCCGGAATGGTGGCCTGTTTGACCAAGTGTCAGACTAGCTGGGCGGGTTTTCGTTACCAGGATACTCCCAAATAATGACTTTGTCGCGTACGAGGTCAAAGTAACTGTTATCACCGCCGCGCCAGGCACGCATCATGGCTCCAGCTACCATATCTGCACACTGAATCAAGTTCTCGCCTTTTGACCGTTTCATAGTGATTTTCTTGAACAACCTGGTCGCTCGCCCAAGATTATGTGTCTTTAGACTGCGACGCAGTTCCCGCAGGGTGGTTACAGGTGAGCCAAATTGATCTAAAACGAGAATTGTTTCACCGACCTCTCGATTCGGAATCCGGTCAGCCAACTCTGCAAAGCAGGAAGCGTAGAACCTCGAGTCGCTTGTGTTTCGCCACGCTTCCGGCAGTTGACGCTTATCTACAACTAATGCGCGTCCGACAAAAGGATGATGAGCCAATGCTGCCAGAAAAGCCCGCCGATTGGTGTCTGAAGTCTTGTGAAACTTGAATTCAATATGCTCAGGAAGATCGAGTTGTTTTTTGAGCCAATCAATTCGGATGCGCAATGGTTCTGGATCGTTAAGTAAGAGCAGCAAGATCGCGAAGTAGGGGGTAGAGCCTCGATCGAACGCAAAACCCAAATTGCCGGTTTCGTCTACAAAAGAATAACGATAAGGATAACGTCCGGTCACAAGTCGAGACTTCGCCTGACGGCTGCCAAAGTCGGCTCGATGATGGGGGCCTGGCCGGTGGCCTGCATGGCCGCTTGGACATCTTTGAGGCCGCTGCCGGTATTGAGCACCACAACCGGGTCTTGCGGGGTGATGATGCCCTCCCGGACGGCTTTCACCAGCCCGGCGTACGAGGCGGCCCCGGCAGGTTCGGCGAAGATGCCTACTTTGCCCAGTTCGGCGATCGCGGCGATGATTTCGGCGTCGGAGACGGTGATATAAGCCCCGCCGGTTTGGGTGGCGGCCCGCAGAGCGCGCAGGCCGTCGCGCGGCAAATCCACGGAGATGCTGTCGGCCATCGTTGTGGCAGTAACAGGTTTGATCTCTTCCGTCCCGGCGTTGAAGGCGTTGGCAATGGCCGCCGAACCTTCGGATTGCACCCCAAATATGCGCGGCATTTGCTCCAGCAGACCGAGGGTGCGTAAATCTTTGAAACCTTTATGCAGGCCGGAAATGATGTTGCCGTCGCCGACTGAAACGAAAATGGAGATTGGTAGGTTGGTAGGTGGTAGATTAGTAATTGGTAGATTGGTAATTGGTAGATTGGTAGATTGGTACCCCAATTTACCAGTTCCCAGTTCCCCAATTCCCAACTGCTCCCAAATCTCGAACGCCGCGGTCTTCTTTCCCTCGGCGGTGAAGGGGTTATAGCCGGTGTTGCGGCAGTACCAGCCGAATTCTTGGGCGGCTTCAATCGACAAATCGAAGGCGGCATCGTAGTTGCCATCTACCAGCAATACTTCTGCGCCGTAAATCAGCAATTGGGCAATTTTGGCGGGGGGGGCGCTGCGCGGGGCAAAGATGACAGCTTTGTGCCCCACGGCGGCGGCCATTCCAGCCAGGGCAGCTCCGGCGTTGCCGGTGGAGGCGGTGACGACAATATCGGCGCCGATCTCGCGGGCGCGTGCAATCAGGATAGCGCTGGCCCGGTCTTTGAAGGAGGCAGTGGGGTTACGGCTCTCGTCTTTGACCCACAGGTGTTGCAAGCCAAGACTCTGGGCCAGCGGGACCGGGGAAAATACCGGGGTCCAGCCAGCAGCCCGCAAGGGAGTCCCGTACCCCCCGGGGTCGCCGACGGGCAACAGGGGCAGGTATCGCCACAGGGAGGCATCATCTCGCAGAATCAGGTCATCCACCGAATGTATTTTGATGGATGCGTAGTCGAGGATGACATCCAGATTGCCCCCATCTTTAGGGCAGGTGTAGGTAATTTCGTCGGGCGCGTATTGTGCGCCACAGATAGAACATTGGTAACCGGTAAAGTTGTGGTCCATGTGTTATCCAAATGAAATCGAATTTGACCATTGGTGTCAACTTAAGACCTGGCAGGTTTCCGAAAGTGCATTCAAGATGCAGGTTTTGACCATTTTTAGCACGTTTATGGTATGAGAATAGCTGTGAAAACCTGCCAGGTCTGGACGGTGATTCCTTAAGTTGACACTTATGCTAATTTGACATACAAAATCAGGAATGCTATAATCCTGCTAGATGGTAGAAAGTAAGGCCGGGGCACGGTGGGATGGCGGTTCGCCGCACTCCACCCACGCAGGGTAAGCACCGTCCGGGTTTTCTACCATTTTTCTTTTTCTGAGTATCTCACTACTATTAATTTCGGGGGTGTCTTCAATACTTGCACCATCTTTTTCTACAATTAAGACAAACAAAGTCGCGAGTTGTTTGGCTATAGCCGCCAGTACCTGATGACGAGTTTTCGAACTCGTCGTATAGAATTTCAGTTCCTTTTTGTGCCGCTCTCTTTTGCGTTTGCCTTTGGTTGGCAGGCGACGGCGTATCTTTGGCAATAACCGATCAAGTCTGCGGTTCGAAGTGTCTGCAATTACAGCCGCAATGATTACAACTGGATCATTGGGATCAAAGAGACGGCCACTTTCATCAATGAGTGCGAATACTTCGGAGTCTTGCATGTGTCAGATTCGCCTGAGAGAGCATTCAATGCCATTAAGTTAAGCCATCGGCGGATTACGAATCCGCCTGGAGCAGGCAAGAAAAAACCATTTTTGCTCCTGTCGGATCCGTGATCCGACAGACACCAACCCTTAACTTAATGACATTAAGAGAGCATTTGCCGCCAGAAAATTCAATCAGGCAGAAGCTGTCCTTCTTCTTGGACACCAGCCATCAGCAGGCCGAGTTTTTCGGGGGTGGCTGCGCCGCGGGGGACAATGCCCATAATTCGGCCTTCGAAGATGACTGCGATGCGATCGGAGATAGCCATGACTTCGTCCAGGTCTTCAGATATCATCATGATGGCGGTGCCGTCGCAGCGCTGCTCCAGGAGTTGGGCGTGGACATACTCGGTGGCGCCAACATCGAGGCCGCGGGTGGGCTGGGCTGCAATGAGGACGCGCGGGTGGCGGGAAAGTTCACGGGCCAGCACTACCTTTTGGATATTGCCACCGGAAAGGCTGCCGGCCTTCGTCTCACGGGAGGGGGTTTTGACCTTGTATCTTTCGATCAAATCGTCACTATGTTTGGCTATGGTCTTCAGCATAAGAAAACCTTTGCGAGCAAAGGGTATTTTATGGTGCTCGCGCAAAATCATATTCTCGGCCACTGTAAAATCTTTGATCATGCCATCACGCATGCGCTCTTCGGGAATATAAGACAACATCCGATCAGTGAGGACGCCGGGGGAAAAGCCGGTGACGTCGTCCCCTTCCAGGAATACCTTCCCTTGAGTGGATTCTCGCAAACCAGTGATGACCTCAGCCAATTCGCGCTGCCCGTTGCCAGAGATACCCGCAATGCCCAGGATTTCGCCAGAATGAACCTTCAGGCTCACGCCGCGCAGGGCTGGTGTACCCCGGTTGCTATCGCAGGCGATATTCTCTAACGTCAGGCGGGATGGGCCGCGTTCTATGTCTTCGAGGTCGCGAGAAAAGCTGATTTCGCGTCCAACCATCCAGTTGGCCAACTCTGACTTGGTAATTTCGGCTGTGATTTTCGTGCCGATCTTAGCTCCGTCACGCAACACGGTGACACGGTCGCTGATATCCATGATCTCATGCAATTTATGCGAAATAAAGATCAGTCCATGCCCGTCAGCAGCCATTTGGCGCATGATAGCAAAAAACTCGCCTACTTCCTGCGGAGTGAGTACCGCGGTCGGCTCGTCGAGGATCAGCAGGGCCGCTCCCCGGTAGAGCGCTTTGATGATCTCCACCCGTTGCTGCTGACCCACCGCCAACTGCCAGATATAAGCTTGGGGGTCAATTTTCAGGCCGTATATGTCGGCTAATTCTAAAATACGTTTCGATACGCGGTCGAGATCGGTAAGTGGGCCGCGGGAGGATACTAATCCCAAAGCGACATTTTCAGCGACGGTGAGTGTTTCCACAAGCATAAAATGCTGATGGATCATGCCGATACCCAGTTTAATGGCATCCGTTGGCGAGGCGATGCTGACTGACTTACCGTTGAGCAGAATCTCACCATCGCTGGGGGCATACATCCCATATAGGATCTTCATCAGCGTGCTTTTACCAGCACCATTCTCACCTAACAGGGCATGAACTTCACCGGAACGAACATCAAAGTCCACGTTATCATTGGCTAACACGCCAGGGAAGCGTTTAGTGATGCCGCGCATTTCTAGACGGTCAATCCGAGTATGGCCAGAGGGGAGGGTGGTTTCGGTCATCAGTTTGTCCTATGAAAGAGAGGTGAGAAGGGACAGCCCTCTTTTTTGAAACGATATTTCTACTCAGGAATGTGTATTATACAACTTACCCATTTCCAAATGTAGGTGTAGTGCCGGTTGAGTAGGCTCGGAGGTACGGAGAGCCGTATCGAAACCAAACGGGGCTTGAAAATGGGTTAATTTTCTGAAATCCGCTGGGTTTCGATACACTCCGGCACAAAAAGCGTGTGTCTCCGCTACTCAACCGGCGCTAGCGTTAGGATACAAACGTGCAAGTTATTTAATTCTCATTCCTCACTAACATCGATAATAATCGAGCCGTCGATGATGCCTTGCACGGCCTCATCGGCTAAAGCTTTGACATCATCAGGAAGATCGTAACCAGCATTGTAGTCCATAACAAGACCGCCATTAGCCAGAGTGATTGTATAAGCTTCACCGCCATAAGTTCCTTCGGCGATCAGTGCGATCATCTGGTCTAGCACAACGCTCCAGTCGTAGACCTGGTTGGCAACGACGATATCAGGAGCCAGAGAAGTCTGGCTGGCCTGGGTACCGAACCAGAGTACCCCGTTCTCTTCAGCAACGCCCACAGCACCGACTACCATCTGGGCAGTACCGGTCAATCCATCGGCACCGGCTGCGACATGCGTGTTGGCAGCTTCGGAGGCCAGGGCCACATCGGAGAATGAGCCAATCCAGTTGACGTTGACTACAATTTCCGGATTGGTGGCTTGCGCGCCAGCTATGAAACCTTTGACGTACAAATCAGCATCGCCAGCTTTGATCGGGCCTACTACGCCGATCACTCCAGTCTCGGACAGGCTGGCCGCGATAACACCATTGACATAGCCGCCTTCCTGCGAGTTGGCTTCGTAAGCAAAGACGTTACTAATACCCTCGTCAGCGAAGGTGTTCAACGTAGTGCCCCAGGCAAAAGATGTGGTCGGGAAGTCAGGAGCAATTTCCTGCAAAGAAGAGCCGTACTGCGAACCATGGGCGATAACCAGGTCATAGCCTTCAGAAGCATAGTCACGGATGGCTGCCGCAGCATCATCCACTACGAACATACCCTCAGAATAGACGATCTCCATCCCGCTTTCGCCGCCCATTTCTGCCTGAACAGCCAACAAAGCATCGAACATGCTCTGGCTGAAGGCCAGATCGTTAATGGCGCTGGGCATGATAACAGCAACCCGGAAGGGGCCTTCGTCTGCTGATGCTCCCGCAGCCGGTGCGTCCGCAGCAGGGGCGTCGGCTTCCGCTGCGGCAGGGGCATCCGCAGCGGGGACATCCGCCGCGGGGGCTGCCGGCGCGTCTATGGGAGGCTCGCCGCCACAGGCGCTCAAGGCCAGGACTACAACTAACAACAAAACGATCCATAGTTGTTTCTTCATTATCTTCTCCTTATTATTTTGTTATAGTCGAAACATACTTTCTCGAAAAGAAGGGTAAAAGCGGAAGACGAATTTGCAAATTCGTCTTACACTCATCACAAACAGAGAGATTCAGCAAACCACCTCCTCTTTTGACAGACTTAACTAATCGCCTCGTTCGAAGGGTTTAGCCAACGCGGAGGGTGAACGCACCCTCGAGACAGTTATTACTAAGACAACTATTGTCAAAATATACGGCAACATCACCGCGATATCTGATGGAATGGGGATATTCAATATCTGCATCCATAATTGCATAGAACTGACCATGCTAAAAAGCAGCGCACCAGCCAACACGCCCCAGGGCCGCCAGGCTCCGAAATACACTAGCGCTACGGCGATGAAGCCGAGTCCGCTGGTCATATTTTGCTGAAAAACATTGAGCAAGGCGATGGACATCGAAGCGCCCGCAACCCCAGAGAGGATGCCACCTAAAGTGATAGTAAAGTATCTTACACGTGCCACGCTAACCCCAAGCGAATCAGCTGCTTCCGGATTCTCGCCTACAGCCCTGATCTTCAATCCCAACGTAGTCTTGTTAAGCACGAACCAGGCTGCCGGCACCAACAGAAACGCTCCGTAGACCATGATATTCTGGCTGAAGAAAATTTCGCCGATGACGGGAATATCACCCAGCAAGGGAATGTGAACCTTCGGAAATCCTTTTACAGTCTCCACGGTGCCCAACAGCATCTTGAAGAGCAGATCGCTCATGCCCAGGCCAAACAGGTAAAACCCGATGCCACTGATACCTTGTTCGGCGTGCAAATTGACTGTCACGAAGGCCATCGCCAACCCCATCAACGCGCCTACGCCAATAGCAGCCAATAAACCGAGAACCAAACTCCCGGTGGTAAAAGCAATATAAAACGCCACAAAAGCGCCGAGTAACATCTGGCCATCTACGCCCAGGTTGAGCACGCCGCTGCGCTGTCCGAAGGTCTCGCCGATCGCGGCATAGAGATAGGGCGTTGCCAGCCGGATTCCCGAAGTCAGTATACCGATTATGACTGTAGCAGAAAGAATTTCACTAATCATGCCGACACCTCTACTGGCGGTACTGTTGTCCTATCTTGTTCAGGAGGTGGTTGGTCGTCCGCTGACTCGCTGGATAAGCGTTGCCTCTGTCGTCGCTTGCGCCAAATCTCGCTGCTGACCACGAAAACGACTACCAATCCATTGAGGGCAGTAATTAAGGCTGAAGGAATCTGCACCACCCTTTGCATCTTATTGGCCCCCACCAAAAGGGCGCCAAAGAACACTGAAGCAGGTATGGTTCCAAGGGGATGTAACTGCCCAAACAAAGCCGCAACGATGCCATTAAACCCGGCGCTGCCTGTAAATCCCGAAGCGGAGCCATCAGTGATCATGCGGTAATTAACACCATAGACCTGAATAGCACCTGCCAAACCCGCAAAAGCACCGCTCAATAACAATGCTGTGACAATACGTTTTTTTACATCAATGCCTGCATAGCGAGAAGCATGGGGGTTTTGCCCCACAGCCCGGATACGGTATCCCAGGGTCGTACGCCATAAAAGGATGTACACCAGAAACGCCAGCCCGACTGCAATCAGAAAGCCGAGGTGAAGACGAGTCGGTGTCCAGCGAGGCAAGCGGAAGGCATCCAGCAGTCGCGCTGTCTGCGGGATCTTGGAGGCTTTTTCCGCTTGAGCAGGGTCGATCATCGGGCCGCGCAACAAGAAGTTCATCAACTGAACAGCGATAGCATTCATCATCACTGTACTCAGTATTTCGTTGACATTGAAATATGCTTTGAGGGCACCCGGTATGCCTCCCCAGACTGCCCCGCCCAAAAAGCCCACTACCAATGCTATCAGAATAACCACCCATCCAGGCCAGTTGGTGAAAATAAGCCCAACCAGGGTGGCAGCAATCGCTCCGATGATCATTTGCCCTTCGCCCCCAATATTGATCACATTTCCTCGGAAAGAGATACAAATGCCCAAACCCACCAAAAGCAATGGCGTGGCTTTTACCAATGTCTCTGCCATGGCATTAGTACTCCCAAAAGCGCCTTCCCACAATGCGGCATAAGCCTCCAAAGGGTTAACACGCAGGATAACCAACATTAGTGTGCCCACAGCGAGAGCGGCTATTGTGGCTATCACGGGTAACAGGGCATCAAATAAGGCATTTAATCGAGATTTCATATCTCATCTCCACGTGTGGCGAGTGGCGAGTCAGCGAGTCAGCGAGTCAGCGAGTCATCCCCCCAAAAGAATTCGAGGTCTGGTTTTGGAAACATGCTAAAGCATATTAAGACACGCCCTGAACCTGTTTGAACAGGTTTCTCGTAGCAGCATCGAATTCATTCGATGTGTTCAGCGAGTCGGCGAGTCAACGAATCAGCGAGTCAGCGGTCGTCGGTCGTCGCTTGGCCAATTATAAACTCGCCTTGATCGTAGCGAGCAAGCCAAAATGATCGGACGGATAGATTTGCGAATCGCCGTCTGCAGGACGATCGAGCACCACACAACAGTTCTGCACCTGCAAGCGTGGATCAACGAAGATGTAGTCGAGGGTGCCACGCCACTCGGGATTGGGGCGGGGACGGCGGCCCAACAAATATGTCGCTGTTGAGCGAAGTATGACCTTCACGGATGGCGACATCGGGGTCGGGCAGGTATATTCGGGTTCGCAGCCATGGATATTATTGTGAGCCGAATCGAAGTACCGGCGCATTCGTTCGATAGATGGGGTATCAGGCAGGCTGTTGAAGTCACCGCAGACAATGACAGGGATTTCCACGGGCTGAGTATCAAGCCAATCCAGGAGCAGTTCGATTTGCTGTTGGCGCTCCGGAGATTCACCCGGCTGCCAGTAGAAATGAGTATTCACAAGCATCATCATCTCGCCATCCACCCGAAATTCGATCAACTGCGCGACCCGATTTTGGGTCAGCAAATCCAGGCGTTCGTGACGGTTTACCTTCAGGCAGCTGAGAATGGCGAGACCTTCTTTGCGTTCGTAAGGGCCTGTTTTGGGGCACAACTGCACCTCATAAGGGGTTGTTTTTGACTCATCTTTACCGCGATTCAATTCTTCTGCCAGCCAGTGAGCGTTGCTCTTATCTTTCTTGAGATTGACTTCTTGCAAGGCGATCAAATCGGGTTGAAGTTCAGCCAATTGCTCGGCCAAAAGTCTGCGCCGCTGTCGCCAACGCGAGAGATCATTGAGGATATTGATGGTGACGAGGGAAAATTCCGACCCGTTTTTTGCCATGTCAGGTTAGTGTCCCCTCTCGCCGCGGATGTAAGGCACACCTAGGGCAGCGGGTGCACCGAGTCGTTTCTTGGCAACGGCCCGCGATCCCCAAACCAGGGCGATGATCGTCAGAATAAAGGGGGTCATTTGAAGGAAGAAGAAATAGTTCTTATTGATGAAAAGCGGGTTGGCAAATCCTAACAAAGTAGCGGGGCCTTGCAAGTCCAAAATGCCCCGGCGGATAGCGCCAAAGAGATAGCCGCCCAAGGCCGCCCGCAGGGGGTTCCATTGGGCAAAGATCACCAGACCAACGGCGATCCAACCCTGCCCGGAAGTCGTCTGGCTGCTGTACCAACCCGGCGATACCGACAGGCTGATGGTCGCGCCCGCCAATCCCGCCAAACAACCGCCAACAAATACGTAAAAGTAGCGGACAGCGTACACGCTTACGCCCAGGGTGTCAGCGGCGGAGGGCATTTCACCAACGGCGCGCAGGTGCATGCCTGGCCGAGTTTTGTGGATATAATACCAACACAAGGGGGTAAAGATGTATCCGACAAACACGAGAATACTATGATTCTCGAAAAACACCGGGCCGATAAAGGGTATAGATGACAATAGAGGAATATCGATATCGGGGATCAGGGGCGGATGCTGGCCGGTGAGTCCTTCGCCCAACACCATCGCCAATCCTGTTCCCAGGAATGTGAGAGTCAACCCGCTTACCACCTGGTCAGCCTGAAAATTGATGGTCACCAACCCGTGCGCCAGGCTCAGGATGCCTCCCGCCAGCATGGCAACTAGTAATCCCAGCCAGGCGTTATGAGTTGCCAGAGAGGTGCTAAATCCGGCCATGGCGCCCAAGAGCATCATACCTTCCACTCCCAGGTTCAAGATGCCTGAACGTTCAGCAAATATCTCTCCGATTGCAGCGAAGAGCAAAATCGTTCCGGTTGCCAATCCTGCGTGAAGAATGATTTCTAGATTCATGCCGCCTCCTGTCCCTTCCGCACCAGACTAATCTTATTATGCAGCAATACATCACTGCTGATGACCATGAAGAGGATAATGCCTTGCAGCAAAAATGCCAGCCCTGAGGGTTGGATCTCACGTCCGGCGACAATCAGCGCGCCAAACAGAATCGAAACCACAATCACACCCAAGGGGCTGAGTTTGGCCAGCCAGGCGATGATGATTCCTGTGAACCCGTAACCGGGTGAGATGCGCTCCTGTAAACGGTGGACAACCCCGCTGATTTCAGACATTCCGGCCAATCCAGCCAAAGCGCCGGACAACATCATCACCAGCACAACATTGCGGGCAATATTCAAACCAGCATAACGGGCAGCCTCCGGGTTATCGCCAATCAGCTTGATCTCGTAGCCCCAGCGGCTGCGTTCGAAAATCCACCATATTATCACTGCGGCAACCAGCCCAAAAACGACCCCCAGGTGCAGGGTAATGCCAGAAAAGATGGGGTACTCGCGGGCATAATCGGCCAAGCGGGGCAGCCAGGCAGTCTTATCGAAGGCGGGAGTCATCTGAAAGCCGGCGTCGCTCCACTTGTCGAAAATCCAAAAATTGTTCCAATAAATAGCAACATAGTTGAGCATCAAGGTAGTGATGATCTCGTTTACATGATAGCGAGCTTTGAGGTATCCAGGGATAAAGCCCCACAGCGCGCCCCCTATCATGCCCATGATCATCATAGCGCCGATGACCACGAATTTGGGGCTATCAGGGGGAACCAGCGGAACGAGGACAACCAGACTGGCGAAAAACGCGCCCAGGTAAAACTGCCCCTCTGCTCCAATATTCCACAATTTCATTTTGAATGCCACAGCACAGGCCAGCCCCACCATAATCAGCGGCGTGGCTTTGACCAGCGTATCCGAAAAAACCGGCCAACTGCCAAAGGTAGCCTTGAAGAAAAAGACCATCACTTTCAATGGCTCACCGCCGATAAGGCGTAGAATGATGCCGCTGATGAGAAACGCCGCCACGACCGAGCCAATCGCCGTGGCAAAAGGCATCCATTTGGGCACGTCTTCCGAACGCTTTTCAAAACGAA
>JBDRGC010000049.1:0-7624 GCA_043818215.1 Chloroflexota bacterium
GAAAAGGCGCTCGAAGTGCGCCACGCCGTCTTCGAAGGAGCGCAGGGTCTCGTAATTCTCCATGTCCCCGATGTGGTGGCTGAGGAAAGCATAGCGCTCGCGGGTCAGGCAAAAGGTATTTTTTAGCTCCGCGCCGGTCGCAAGAAGCGGTGGGGCGTCGAAGGGCAGCTGGAGGGGGTCGGGTGCATAACCGCGTGAACGGCGCAATGGATAAGTGGTCAGTGACCAGTTATCAGTGTTCAGTGACTGATCACTGATAACTGATAACTGATTACTGATTACTGATAACTGATCACTGATCACTCGAACCACCGAGTCATCACACCGCGTGCGTATATCGCGGTTATGCATCAGGAAGGCATCCGCCAGGCTGGCCAGCCGCTGGCGGGCTTCGTCGTTGTCGGTGGCAATAGGCTCTTCGCTGAGATTGCCGCTGGTCATTACTAAAGGATGAAGGATGAAGGATGAAGGATGAATCCCGTTTGGGGAAGCAAACAGGAGGTAATGCAGCGGTGTATATGGCAGCATGACGCCGAGCGTATACTGACGCGGAGCGACTTCAGCGACGATATTGGATTCAGGCCTCCGGTTTAGGAGGACGATCGGCCGGGCGCGGGATAATAGCAATTCGCGCTCGGCGTCATTCACGAAGCAATGCTTCTCCACTGTTTCGATGTCAGGCATCATCAGCGCGAAGGGCTTGTCCACGCGCAGCTTACGATTGCGAAGCTCAATCACGGCCTGTGAATTGGCGGCGTCGCAAGCAAGATGAAATCCGCCCAGACCCTTCACGGCCACGATTCTCCCTTCAGCCAGCATTCGCTGCGCCGCAAGGATGGCCTCCTCGCCCGAGGCTAACGTTTGACGTTTGACGTGTGACGTTTGACGTTTGACGTTTGAACGTTCAAACGTTTGAACGTTCAAACGTTCCAACCAGATGCCTGGCCCGCACACCGGACACGCCACCGGTTGCGCATGAAAGCGCCTATCCAGTGGATCGCTGTATTCCGCGGCGCAATCCGGGCACATGGCAAAGGGCGCCATGGTGGTATTGGGACGATCATAGGGGATGTCGGTGATGATGGTGAAACGCGGCCCGCAGTTGGTGCAGTTGATGAACGGGTAACGATAGCGCCGGTTTTTGGGATCGAAAAGCTCGCGCAGGCAATCCGGGCAGAGGCTGACATCCGGGGAAATCGGCTGGAACGCTCCCGCGACAGCCTCGGAGTGGAGGATCTCGAAGGTCGTGAAACCGTTCGCGTCACGCCAGGTTAACTGCAGATCGTCCATGCGCGCCAGCGGTGGGAGTTCATTTTTCAGTGCAGAGAGAAAGTCGTCCAGCGTAGATTTTGTACCGTCCACCTCGATATCCACCCCGGCGGAGGTGTTGCGCACCCAGCCTGTCAATGTATAGCGTTTCGCCAGGCTATATACAAATGGCCGAAAACCGACTCCTTGAACGATACCGGTAATGTGTATGCTCGCGCCGCTCAACTCAGACATGGGGGCAATTATACCGTTGGCTGCACTGAAAAAACACCTTTTTACCACCAAGTCATGAAGGCACAAAGATTATTGATAATGAAACTTCGTGCCTTTGTGACTTCGTGGTAAATGCCTTTTTGCAATGGACTCACCGTTTATAATGACAGGTAATGGAAAACGAACCCCTGCGCATCGGCAGGGACATCGGCGGCACGTGCACCGACTTTGTCGTCTTCTCACCCGCTTCCGGCCAGCTTGAGACGTGCAAGCTGCTCTCCACGCCCCATGTCCCGGCGGGGGGTGGAGGGCGAGTGGCGAAAGATGACTGATGGGCAAAGAGAAACGAGTAACGAGAAATGAGTAACGAATTTAACCATCCAGAGGGCAGCGGACGGCGAGGCCGCCGCGCTGCAAACCTGTGGCATCCAGGTGGTGGCGGCGTTCTTTGCCGCTGCGGGGGTCAAGCGAGCGTCTGGGAGCAGGAAAGAGGTATTGCCAGATGAGTTCGCGGGCGGCATTGGGGTATTTGATCTCAAGGGCATAGGGAAGGTAAACTTCACCGAAGCCTGCAGCCAGGTCTTCTTCATGGAGGAGACGGGCGCGTTCGATCTGACGCCAGAGGTCGGGAATGATGGAATCGGGCAGAGGGGTGAAGCGGTCTTTTTCACCCTTGCCATCGCGGACAGTGATGGTCTTGTATTCGAAGTCAATATCTTTGATGCGCAGGCGGACACATTCCATCAGGCGCAGGCCGGAGCCGTAGAGCAGTTGGGCCATGAGTTTGTGCGTCCCGGCGAGTTGGTGAAAGAGATGGAGTACTTCTTCGTGGGTCAGAACCGTAGGGAGGCGTTCGGGGCGTTTGGCGCTGGAGAGCAGGATGGGTTCGATCTCTTTGTGGAGGACTTCGCGGTAGAGAAAGAGAATGGCGCTGAGGGCCTCACTTCGACAAGCTCAGTGCATGGGTTCTGGGTGGAGGCGGCGACGTTGCGCTGGATGGCGAGGTGGGTGAGAAAGGCGTTGATCTCGGCGGCGCCCATGTCGTTAGGATGGCGCTTATTGTGAAACAGGATGAAGCGGCGGGCCCAATCTATGCCGAAGGCCTACTCGGTAGGATTCTTCCGTGCGGTAGGAGTAATCCCGCAAGGGGATGCTACGCGATGTTTGAGGCGAATGGCATCGCGCACACGTTCGGCAAGCTCAGTGCAAGTCTGATCGAGAGTTTTTTTGCCATGTGTGCTTAACTTTTCCAACAAGGAATGATATATAATAAATACAGTCTCGAGTTTCTCTTCAGAACATGAAAGGGTGATGATGAAACCGATATACCTTGTGCTCGTCTTTTTATCGTTTCTATCGGCCTGCAAGCCTGCGTCAACTCCGCAAGCCACCAAATCTGTTTCTGCCCCCAACGTCTCTGCAACTTCACCGGCAACGCTTCCTACTGGCTCCCAAAATATGCAAACGCTTGACGCTTGCGGTTTCACCGTTAGCCATCCAGCGCTGTTGATCCCGGATGGGCAGGGCTACCAGGTGATGTTTCAATCAAATTCCGATCCCCAAGTATCGGTTTTAATCCAACTACGCCGTCGCGACCCATCTGAAGCCGATGTTTCCCTGGAAACCCTGGCGCTTCACCTCCAAATCAGATACTTCCCCGAAATGAGCAGTCTGGCCTTCGAGCCGATCACCGTGACAGATATTTTTAGCAATCCCCTGGCGGGACTGCAAAGAGATATCGTCAAAGATGGCGTGCATACCCGCTTGATGGTGGTTGTGCGCCCGAATACATTGCTGGCCGATCTGCTACCCGGTGACGTAATCTATGAACTGGTTGCTCAAGCTCCCGAAGACGCCTGGGCAAAATGGGGCCCGTTGTTCGATGCCATGCTCCAGTCATTACAACCTCGTGATTGTGGAGGGGTCTAAAGTCTCTTTCTCTGCCTTATCGGATTTGGAGGAACAATGAACAGGAAAAGGTTTATCGCTCTTTTACTGGCATTCACGCTTGCAGGAATCCTGTTGGCTTCTCCTGCTCTGGCGGTTCAGCAACAACAACCCACCCCAACACCCTATTACATCCCCACCCAGTTGCTCGCGCAGAGTTTTGGGGAGGTTGGTAAATTCTTCTGGATCCTGCCAGTAGTGCTTGTAGAGCCCTTGCCAAATTTGTTTGGCGCGGTAGGCTGGCTGGCCCAGTTCGGCCAGCAGAGTTTGCAATTCATGTATTTGGAGGTCGTAGATCAGGGATTTCATCAAGGTGATTCTATCATGGGAAAAACTCGCAACATTTGTGTAATTTATGCTATTATAATTATGCACGATGAGGAAATCCACCATAAAGAGAATACACGCGTCTGGCAGTCAGAAAATACGAGTTTAGACAAAATCAGAGCCTGAAACGGTACTTATTACGCCTGGAATGCACTCTAAAAGTGACTTTTAGCAAGTTTGACCGATCAGTGTGTCTGGCTAAACTCTCCAAAAGTCTTGAAACGGAAGGTAGCGAAAAGATGAAAAAGAAGATATTGTTCGCAATCGCGATAGTTTCATTGATGCTGAGCATGGTGCCAATCAATATGGCGCCGGTGCAGGCGCAAGGGGGACCAGTAACCTATGATGGTGTGGAATTCCCTTTGGGAGACAAATCATTTGCTGATTCGGTAGTGGATTTTAATCCTGGAAGCGGTACTGGAGAAAGCAATGGATCCGCTGCTATTGGTCCTCCCGATGGAGATACGGGCCCATCAGTTATAGGTGCCAAAGGGGATGTCACCTTGGGAAGGGGTGGGAGTATCACCCTCAAATTTTCAGACAACTACCTCATTGATGTAGAAGGCCTTGACCTGTATGTGTTTGAGTATGGACCGGATGTTGAACCATTTAAAGTAGAAATCAGCAAGGACGGATCAGTTTGGATTGACTTGGGCACTGTTAGCGGGCAGCCAACAGGCCTGGATATTCATGGTAAAGTGGATCCCGATGATAGGTTTAGCTATGTGAGGATAACCGATGCAAACCCCTACGCGCCTCGTGACCCTACAATAATTGGTACCGAAGCCTATGAAGGAGCCGATATAGATGCGGTGGGAGCCATTGGGGCTGAGGAAAGACCTGACTCGGATGGCGATGGCGTCCCCAATGATGAGGATTGGTGCTCCGACACGCCTTTGGGAACGGAGGTGGATGAATACGGATGTCCAGTGGAGGTGCTCGACTCGGATGGCGATGGCGTGCCCGAAGATGTAGACCAATGTCTCGGCACACCTGCTGGAGTTGCTGTGGATGATAAGGGCTGCCCTGAGATAACACCAACGCCCGAACAGGGCGACTCCATCGTCTTGAAAGCCTCCCTGGAAGGGAAGGGAGAGTCTACACAGACACTTCCCAATAGCGACAACTACGGGGTCATCATCATAGAAGGTGTAGTGACTGATCAGGAAGGAAAAGGGGTTAGCGGCGCCGATGTTGAAGTGGTCAGCGGGGCGGACTCCGCCTCGATCACGACCAACGCGGATGGCAGTTATTCGATCGCCGTCAGTGTGCCGGGGGGCCTGGGCAATGGGCTATACCGGGGGGTGAATTTCACATTGCAGTTGGATGATCTGAGTATCCATGAGGTCGTGCTGCTGCAAGCTATCGAAGGCGGCCAGATGGTACAGGGACGGAATGTTGGTGTGCGAGTCTATCTGGTTTGGACGGGCGCTTCTCCAGTCGAGGTGGAAGTCGTGGCAACTGTAGATGGGAAAACACAGCCACCCGTGCGCGGCCTGGTCAAGTTAGCTTACACGCCGCAAGATAATAACCTGGGAAGAAATTCCATCAATCTGGTTTTACCGCACGCTCTCTTTCCCTTCGATTCGGTTTCAACCCACAGCATTTATGTGACCGTCCGCTTAGTGGATGAGTCAACACAAGAAACCAACCTGGAAAACAACACTTCCGTGCCGGAATCCTTTACGCTCCAGCGCACCAAATCCCCCAGCCTGTTGTACGTCAGCATGGACCCCAGCATCGGGCGGGCTGAATTAGTCAGGTTCTCCGGACAGGCCAATAGTTTTCTCGAAAAAGTATACCCAATCCCATTCGCCTGGTCCATCGTAGGCACAGCGCGCGTCAGCCATTACGTGGTTAGCCCGAACACAAAGTTTCTCCAATCCCAATCTGTGGAAAGCCTGCCGAATTGGGTGCCTGACTGGGTCAAAGACGGGGTTGACTACCCGCTGCAAGCGCTGAAAAGCGGTACCTACATCTCTTCGATTCGGTCGGTCGAAAAAGCCCGCATCCGTTATAACGCCCAGCGCTGCACGGATGCCAATGGCAAATTCATTCTGCCGTGTAACGAGCCGATTGCAATGCATGCCGTGGGGGTCTTTCCCAACAACGCGTATGGTCCTGAAAAGGCTGGATTTGCATACACGTTGTTCCGCAATAGTTGGCGTGTGATGCTCAACGATATTGGAATCCCCAAGAATGTCTCTCATGAATTGGGCCATCTTTACGGGCTTGACGATGAATATGGGGGGGGCTCTACTGGCCGGCCTGTATACGGCTCCAGTTGGGATGGCAGTCTCTTTCGTACGGAAACCGGCGGGTCGATCAATTTTATGGGGCAGGTCCATCTGGGTTCCCCTTGGGTTGACTCCCAGACCTGGAATACCCTTTTGGGGATATTAAAGGTCACCGATGTTTCCGGAACGCAGAAAACCGCGGCGCTCAATGCATGGATGCCGCGCCTGGATGATCGTCTGGTCACTGAAATTGAAGGACCAGCCTTGATCGTTGAAGGGGTGGTCGGTCAGGATGGGCGTGCTACGCTCGAAAGCATGACCCCCATCCATCGTTACGAAACACCTGCTGCAAACCAGGGCACCTTTACGCTGAGGGCACTGGATGAACAGCAAAATGTGCTGGCCGAAACACAATTTGACGGGCTCTTTTCTGATCAATACGATGATATCTCCCCAATCGTACCTTTCCTGGTAGTGCTGCCGGTGCCAGACCCAGACCAGGTCACCCTGATTACCATCAGTCAGGCTGGGGGGACTATCCTGGCCTCTCTGGAACGTTCGCCCTCGATACCTACGGCCAATTTCGATCCCATTCCAGCCATTAGCGATGCTCCAGTAACAATTAGCTGGCAGGCAAATGATGCGGATGGGGATGTACTGCTATCAACTTTGTTTTACAGCGCCAATGGGGGACTCACGTGGCAAGTGCTTGGAACTGATTTGCCAGTCAATAGCCTGACAGTTGATTCACAGGAACTGCCCGGCGGTGAAAGTCGTTTCCTGCTGATCGTCAATGACGGCATGAACGAAGTCGAAGTTGTATCGGCGCCTATCATGGTGCCCAACCGTCCGCCAGTGGTCGTCATCCTGGATACCTACGGCACAACCTTTGAGAGTGGTGAACCTGTAGCTCTGCAGGGCTTTAGCGATGACGTTGAAGACGGAAGCCTTCCAGATGGAAATTTTTACTGGTCCGATGAACTTGGTCAAATCGTTTGGCAAGGTTATAACATGCAGGCAGAACTCCCTGTAGGACAGCATAAAATAACCTTGGAGGTTACTGACACTGATGGTCAGGTTGGTAGTGCCAGCATCGACATCACCGTTCAGGCCGGAACCGCAGATAACGGGAAAGGTAATGAGACGGGTTTGCCGGTATTCAACCTGCCTGCCATCATCCTCTTCTTGCTCGGGGGCGGTGCATGTGTGCTGCTGCTGATGGGCAGTTTGCTAGTGGGTGGCGTTTTCCTGCTCACACGTGGCAGAAAACAAACTCGCATGCCTGGGGCAGTGGGTCAAGCAGGAACTGTTCAAGACCAACAAGGCAATTGGTGGTATCAGGATCCCGGAACTGGCAGGTGGAATTTCTGGAATGGTCAAGCCTGGCAGCCGGTTCCTGGAACTGTACCCAACGTTGCCGCTCCGCAATAGGCACCTGCCAAAAAGCGGCGCGGCTGGTGGTCTTGCCTGCTCAGCCTGTTTATCAGCGGAGTAATTGGTCTGATCGTCGTTGGCGGTATTTCGTTGGTGGGGCTAAATTTCTTCCCCGATTATCAGATTGAAATGGGACAGGGAGATCTCACTCAAATCCTAACAATGGGTGGCGGTGGCCTCTTGGTGACAATTCTCGG
>JBDRGC010000050.1:0-8413 GCA_043818215.1 Chloroflexota bacterium
GCAGAGGGTAGAGGGTAGATGGTAAGGGTTAGGGGTTAGGGGTTAGGGGTTAGGGGTTAGGGGTTAGGGGTTAGGGGTTAGGGGTTAGGGGTTAGGGGTTAGGGGTTAGGGGTTAGGGGTTAGAGGTTAGAGGTTAGAGGAGTGAGGGGCAAAGCCAATTCCTACCTCCTGCTTCCTGCCTCCTGCCTCTTGCCTCTTGCCTCTTGCCTCCTGCCTCCTGCCTCCTGCCTCCTGCCTCCTGCCTCTTGCCTCCTGCCTCCTGCCTCTTGCCTCTTGCCTCTTGCCTCCTGCCTCCCGCCTCCTGCCTCCTGTTACAGCTTTTCCGCTACTCGCAGACGGGCACTTCGGGAACGTGGGTTCGAGAGTATTTCCGCTTCCGTGGGGCGGATGGGATGGCGGGAGATTTCTTTGATGGCTGCACGATGTGTGCAAGTGCAAATGGGTTGCTTTGGAGGACAGACGCAGTCCCGGCTCTCTCGTCGAAAGAAGGTCTTCACCAGCCGGTCTTCCAGTGAGTGGAATGAGATCACGGCCAAGCGTCCGCCGGGAGAAAGTGCGGCCACCGCTTGGGGCAACACGGTCACGATTGATTCCAGTTCTTTATTAGTGGCTATGCGCAAGGCTTGGAAGGTGCGCGTGGCGGGATGAATTTTGGATTTGCCGCCTCCAATCACCCGCACAACCAAATCCGCTAAGTGCCGAGTGGTGTGGAGCGGACGAGCGGCCACAATTGCACGTGCCACTTGTCGAGATTTACGCTCCTCGCCGTAACGATAGATCAGATCGGCAAGTTCGCTCTCTGGCAATTTGTTGACCAGGTCTGCGGCCATCACATCGCCCTGAGGGTCGAAACGCATGTCCAGGGGAGCATCTCCACGAAAAGAAAAACCCCGCCCGGGAGAATCTAATTGCATCGAGGAGAGGCCTAAATCAAGCAAGATGCCGTCAACGGCCTCCCACCCCAGGGAGTCAAGCTGCACCCTCAAAGTGGCGTAGGAAGCTTGCTTAAGGACGGCGCGCTCTCCGAACGGGGCTAATCGCTCACGGGCTAGATTCAACGCCTGGGGGTCCAGGTCCAATCCCAGCAATCTGCCGCTCGGGGAACTGGCGTCTAAGATTCCCCAGGCATGTCCACCAGCTCCCACCGTCCCATCCACATACAACCCATCGTCATGCGGGTGCAAAGCGTGTATAATTTCATGGTAAAGTACAGGTTGGTGCATTGGGTAGGTTGGTAATTTGGTAGATTGGTAGGTTGGTAATTTGGTAGATTGGTAAATTGGTAGTTTGGTAATTTGGTAGTTTGATGGTCGGGTGGTCGTTTGTAGTGCGATTTTGCAAAATCGCATCTGACGATTTACAAAATCGTTTTACGGATTGCCGCCAGCGTGTATTTGTAGTGCGATTTTGCAAAATCGCTTTACGGGATTGCCGCCAGCGTGTGTTTCATGTCATTAAGTTAAGAAAAAGGGTACGGTGCGACGCACTTTTTGCCATTTCTGCACTCAACCAGCGTCAAATCGGGCCAAATCGCAACTTTTGAGCACTGATTGTAAGTGCGTCGCACCTTTTTCGCTCGCTAGCTTAATGACATTGAGTGTGTATTAGAATGAGAGGTCTAAGTCCGCGAAGCGCTGGGAATTGGCATCAATATCACTCATCAGGGCAACCTGCTCATCCCAGGCTTCGGGCGACCAGATTTCGATGGCCTCGCCGACGCCCACAATGACAGCTTCGGTCTCCAGCCCGGCCATATCGCGCAGAAACTGCGGGATCAACACCCGGCCAATACTATCTATCTCTACCTGGCTGGCGGTAGCAAAGATCAAACGCCGCAGTTGCCGGGTAGTAGGGTCAGTCATACTTAGATGATTGACCTTATCGTAAATCGCCTTGAATGCCGGCTCGGTGAGCAATCGCAGGTTACGATCAAAACCCTGAGTCAGGAAAGCGCCCTCAGCCAGCAAGTCCCGGAACCGGGCTGGAATGGTCAATCTACCTTTGCTATCCAGGGTGTGGCGGTACTGTCCTAGAAACATTTGTTCTACCTTCAGCATAAACAGCAAAACGCCGGACAGGCCGGCGTTCCACTTTAACCCACTTTAACCCACAGTTGCCTAAGTATATACGAAATATGTGCAAAATGCAAGAGATTTGCCCGTGTTTGTTATAGCAAATTTGGGTGGTTTGGTGGTTGGGAATCAGGGGTTAGGGGTTAGGGGTTAGGGGTTAGGGGTTAGGGGTTAGGGCCAATATGGCCAATACGGTTCAGCCCCCCCGAATGAATTCGGGGGCTGTTACGATAAACATGCTGAAGCATGTTACGATACTGCTCTGACCGCTTATCTAAACCGTATTGGGACCAGGTCGATTCCCTGATCCCTGATTCCTAGTCCCTAATCCCTGGTTTCCTGGTTTCCCGGTTTCCTGATTTCCTGGTTTCCTGATTTCCTGATTGAGCCCCACTGACCCCCACCCAAAAGGAAATACACATGAGCACACACCCCCCACATATAAACTACAGTCAATTCTTCGTTGGCCTGGAGGTCGAAATCCCTCTATTGGGTGGCAGGCGGCAACAATATATCAATTGGGTGTGTTTCATTTTATTTGAAGTAAGACATTTCGCCGGTTGAGTAGCCGATGCTTTTCCGGCGTATACCTATGCAGGCACTGCGCACTTGCGCCGCACTGCAAGTGCAGGTGTCGAAACCCAGAAATGTTGCTTTGACCAAGTAATATCGCTTGATTTCGACACCGTACCTGCGTTCGGTGCAGGTATACGGGCGACGAAAAACATATCGCCCACTCAATCAGCGCTTTAAAATCAAATGAAACACACCCATATCAATTTCGACAATGCAGCCTCCACCCCACCCCTCGAAGCCGCTCGAAAGGCTGTCACCGACTTCCTGCCATATTACAGTTCCGTACACCGCGGCACGGGCTTCAAAAGTCAGCTTTCCACTCAGGCTTACGAACAAGCCCGCCAAATCGTGTTGGATTTCGTAGGCGCTAATCCCCAAACCCATACCTGCATTTTTGGCAAGAACGCCACCGAGAATTTCCGTAAACAACATTAAAAGAGAGGTCTAACCATGTCACGTAAACATACAAAACGAAAGCAAGAGAAACCCCACTCGCCAAAGCGCACTTACCAGACCCCCTTATCCCGCATCCGCCCCGCGCAAATACGCGGCCCGCGCTATTACCTGCAGCATGCCCGCGAGTATCCGATTTTTGGGTGCTGGATTTATAAGAACTGGGAAGAAAGCGGCATCGCGCCGGTTGTGGTGGCCCGCAAACAATCGCTGGACAAGGTCATTTTTGCCGTTTGCCTGGTGGACATCTGGTGTCTGGGAGTTAAAGATGCCTTTGCCAACGCCGATTTCTCCCGCAAGCAATTCGAGCAGGAACTGCCCGGATTGTGCAGCAACGCGCCGCAGGAATGCTCCCCCGAATTCGCCCATGAGATAATCTACGGCGCTATCGAGTTTGCCGAGAAACACGGCTTCAAGCCCCACGCCGATTTCAGGCAGCAGAAGGTCGACTGCGTCCTCGAGCCACCCGACGCTTATCCCCGCACCCATAATCTAAAATTTGGCAAAGGCGGAAAGCCGCTTTACGTCGCTGGCCCTGACGATGACCCCGACGAAATCTTCGAATCGCTATACGATTTATAGTGAGGCTGCGGTCGGCGGTCTCTAAAAATGTTTCACTTTGCGGGCCGCTCCCATCACACCCTCCACCCAGGCATCTTGATAGGCGGCGTGGAGCAGTTCGGGGAGGGAATACCCCCCCCACCCCGGCCCTCCCCCAACTTTAGGGGAGGGAATGCGCTCGGCCCAAATGCGGTTGACGATGAAGTCCACGTCGCAGCGCAGGCCTTTGGTGTCGAAGAGCAGGCCGATAAATGGGTGGCGTGACCGGATGCCGGCCAGCAGGCTGCGGTCGAGGCCGAATGCCGAATGGGGGAACGAAAAGGGGACAATCTCTTGTCCGGTGATCTCGCGCACAATTTGACAGGAATCGACAATTTCGGATTCGATCTCAGCATCGCTGAGGGCGGCCAGCTTGCGGTGAGTCTTGGTGTGCGCTCCGATGGTGGAGCCTTCAGCGTCCATCTGCCGGATTTGGGCGGTAGTCAGATAAGGCTGACGCTCACGCAGGAAGGCCGGGATATCGATCCCCAGCACCCGGCACACTTCGTCAATGGCGGCTTCATCGGGGAGGCGGAGTGCTTTGATCCAGGGGACAAAAGATGATGAATCAACTGTTATGCCAAACCGCAGGTGCAGCGTTGTAAATATTTCGCTCCGTTCAGTGTTAGTTGACTCGCCGAATCGCTGAATCGCCAGCGAGGCTTTGTTGCGGTAAAACATAGCGCGGTTGTCCAACCAGTCGGTGGCGATGAAGAAGGTGCAGGGGATATCGTACTTCCGCAGCAACGGCCTGACCACAGTGAAGCATTCTGCGAAGCCATCGTCAAAGGAAAGATGGACGGCCTTCGAGGGGAGGGGCGCCCCCGCTATGTGGTGAGCGTGGAGTTGTTCGTAAGAGATGATGTTGTTCCGCGATTTCAAATAGCGCAAGGCTGCTTCGAATTGCGCCACCGGCACAACGGGGTAAAGATGCCGGACATGCTCCATTGGCTCATCGGAGACGGCGTGGCAGAAGAAGGCAATAATATCTCTGCGCACGAAGGCAGGGTATACAGAAAGCGGAATGCAGCGGGCAAAGCGTTCGAGAAGATTGGTTACAAAGGATCTCATTACGTTTCACGTTTCACGAAAAAGCCATATCACCATCGTAGAGGTGCAGGGTGATGTCTTGCCAGGCCTGGGCAAGGGGACTGTCGTCGGCTTTGGGCATACATTGGTAGATGCGTTTCTTCTCGTGCAAGAGCAACTTACCCAAAAGGCTGTCTTTCAAATGCGCGGCCACTTCGGCGGGGATTTCGATGGTTTCTGCTTGATACTGGCGGCCATACTTGATCGCCAAAGCCAGCACGCAGCAGGAATCAGATGGGCTAGTAAAGCGAAAGTCGAGGGTCTTCAACGCAACGCCGCTTCCCTTTTGGGAGACAGAGAAGACTACGAAGCCTTTGTACTCGTCCTCAGGTGTGTACACCTCCAGGGCTATGAGGCGGTACAGGGGCCGGGCGTCGCTGAAATAGTAATCCATCTTCTCGGTGACGGATTGGCCCGTCTCGACCACCCAGGGGTGAGATAACATCCAATTGATAGCCTCCACGCCGCGGTGAAGTTCGATCTCCGGGCGGCGGGCTGGATGGGGGGGCTTGGCATGGATCTGCGGCACCTCCCGGAAGCGGAAACCATCCAAAATTCCGGCTTGCGCTTTCGTCAATAGAGCATAGAAGATTTTCTTGGTTAGCGGGGAAAATATGCGGTTTATGGATTTTGTGGCCGCGTTGACAATTTCCACCGGTTTGTCAACCCGTAAAATGGGCAGCATCTTGCGAAATAGCCGCAACACCCCGGTCAGCAGGTTGAGGCGTCCCATGCCTGTAGTATCCAGCCAGTAATATGTGAGCGGCTGACGCTCCCAAAAACCGTATTTTTGGCAGACCCGGCGGGCATGGAGGCTGCCGATGATGAGGTAGTCTTTATCGAGGGTAAGGGCTTCCTGCATCAGGCGGGAACCGACGCCCAGGCCACGCACCTTAGACGAAACTGACCAGGTTGTGAACCAATGCACCTTGACCAATTCATCGCCTTTGCGGAGCAGCAGCGGCAAGATGCCAAAGTATCCCACCACTTCATTGTCGGAATCTATGGCCGCCAGCAGGGCCACATCGTCTTTGGCGGCGTAGGGATTATGAGCGTGGGCGATGGCGCGCTGCATGGTGATGGGCACGAACTGGCCCTCATGGGCCGAGCCGATGGCGCCTTCGGCAAACTCGACCAAGTCTTTGATTTTGATGTGTTCGATGCGAATATCAGGTTGGGTCATGAATGATCCTATTAAAAGGCGGGGTAAATTTCTAACGCAAGGCCGCAGAGAAGTAAAGACGCAATGATTTTTGTTTTCAACTTTGCAGCCTTCCATTTTGGAGACATATCGTGCCCTGAGGGTGTATAAATATTAAGATAATGTTTTTGACTCTGCTTACCCAGATGTCATTCCCAAAGGGACAAGTTGAGTCAAAATATTTTTCTGAAAGTCTATAGTGTCAATTTCAAACATAGCGGCTGAGAATAGACTGCACTTGACCTAAATAACTGCTCCCAAATATGTTGACATGGTTGAGCAGGTGATACAAATTATATACCGGGGAATCGAGATTGATAGCCCGGCTCGAGGGGGCGAATTTCTTCGTACGCCCGGTAGAATGTTCCCGGAAAAGAGCCGAAAAGGGTGGTCATGGCTAATTCAGCTTCGGCCCATCCGTAATGGGCCGCGGGGTCGATGATGGCGGGGGCACCGCGCGAATCGGTCATAGCATTGCCGCTCCACAGGTCGCCGTGGCTGAGGGATGCAGGCTGCTCCGGGACGAGTTTTGGCAGCCGGGCGGACAGACGCTCGATTTGCCGAAGTTCATCGCGGCTGATGAGCCCGCGCTGGCGGGCCAAGTGAGACTGAAATAGCCAGCGGTGCTCGGCGAAGAATTCATAGCCATCATCGGTCCACGGGTTGGGCTGAGGTGTGCTGCCGATGTAATTATCGTGGGCAAAGCCAAATTGGGGTCTGGTGTGGTTGTGCAAAGATGCAAGTTGACGACCGAACTCCGTCCAGTAGCCGCCGCGGCGATAGGCTGGTGACAAGTCTTCCATGAGCAGGAAGTCGTGGCCGTGGAGGAAAGGTTGCGGGATAGTGGGGCCATCGTCGACGCGCAGAGCGTGCAAGCCCTCGACTTCGCGGGCGAACATATCGGGCAGCGCGCTGCGATTGGTCTTGAGGAAAAAGGTTTTGCCCGACTGGGTTTGGAGGATAATCCCGTTGTTGATACAGCCTCCACCGACAGGGCGCGTGGAGGCGACAGGGCCGTAATCGTTTTCGTCGAGCCAGGTTTGGATGGGGGTGGGGGTGGGGAGCATGGGGGCAGGAGGCAGGAGGCAGGAGGCAGGAGGCAGGAGGCAGGAGGCAGGAGGCAGGAGGCAGGAGGCAAGAGGCAGGAGGCAAGAGGCAGGAGGCAGGAGGCAAGAGGCAGGAGGCAGGGGGCGAGTTGGTGTTTAGCTGCTCACGGTTCCGTCTTCAAGGGCGGTGAGGAGGCCCTGGCAGGAGCGTTTCACGATGGCGAACACGTCTTCGAAGCTGTCGATGCCGCCGTAATAGGGGTCTGGAACGGGGTCGCTGGGGCCGCTGTTGGGATCGAATTCGCGCATCAAACGAAGCTTGGCCCGATGTTCACTAGTTTTTGCCATGCGCAGCAGATCAGATTGGTTGCTGGCATCCATGGCGATGATCAAATCGAAGTTGTCAAAATCTCGATGTTCGAATTGACGCGACCGGCCATCATATCTAAAACCATGCCTGGCCGCCACGCGCCTCATACGGCTGTCAGGCTGCTCGCCAATGTGCCAATCCGAAGTTCCGGCTGAATCCAATTCGTATTTATGGGCTGCGCCAGCTTGTTCTGCCAGATAACGGAACATATTCTCAGCTAATGGGCTGCGCACAATGTTCCCTAAACACACAAAACAAATCCTTATAATTTTTGACAAGGTTAGCCTCCGTTCGGGAAAAATATTCACCCAATCCTACCACAAATAAGAACATGGATGGGCAGGATTTGCGGATCAGGCGAGATTGGCGAATGGCCCGGGGGAGGGGTGGATATGCAACCTGCCAAACCTGGGTACTCCTCAAAAGTGTCGGGTCTCGCTCACAGCGCCGTCCCCGGCGCAAGAATGGTTAACAAACCCGCCGTGGACGGCGTCGGAGCAGTGATGGCCCAAATTAGCATCGGGCCACCGACACTTTTGCGGTATACTCGCCAAACCTTGCCACATCGGGCATCATAAAGTAAACTGTTAATGGATACAAAAGGAAGGTTCTGTGAGCGAAGATAGAGAAAACGCACTCAAAAAAGCCTTAGGCGACATCACCAAACGTTACGGAGAAGGGACTATTATGCGTCTGGGCGAGGCTCATCATTTGGCGGTGGAAGCTATCCCCACCGGTTCGCTGTCGCTGGATATCGCCCTCGGCGTGGGCGGCATCCCGCGGGGACGCGTCACCGAAATCTACGGCCCTGAAGCTTCGGGCAAGACCACCATCGCCCAGCATATTGTCGCCGAGGCGCAGAAGCTAGGCGGCACGGCGGCCTTCATCGACATGGAGCACGCCCTCGACCCGGTCTACGCGGCGGCCTGTGGCGTGGATGTGGACAACCTGCTGATCTCGCAACCCGATACCGGCGAGCAAGCCCTGGAAATTAGCGAAGCCCTGG
>JBDRGC010000051.1:0-2064 GCA_043818215.1 Chloroflexota bacterium
TCCGATGCGCTATGATAGCACGCGCTTACAAATATCACATGGCCGGAAGACGATGGGATATGCCGTATCCCGGGAGGGCTTATCGCCCATTTCTGAACCCCATACATCAATTCCGGATGTATCCTGATAGCGCTTTGTCCGGAAGTGCGTTATAATCATCCGACAAGAGCAAACCGCGCGAAAACGCGGGACGCAAAGGCGAGGGTCCTCGTCAGACCGACCGGGGTGGAGGGGGAAGGAGGTCCGGGAAGAAGAGGCCGGTCCGCACAAGATAGCCGCACTGCCGAAGATGAGATTCCGGTGGTGCGGCTTTTTGGCTGTACGTGGGGGCCTGAAAACCGGAACACGAAGGCACGAAAGGCACGAAAGGCACGAAATCACCCCCCTTCCACCCTTCTCCGGAACACGAAGGGCGCGAAGGTCACGAAAGACACGAAATCGCCTCCCTTTCACCCTTCTGAGGATTGTGAGCTGTTGAGCGCGACCCAATTTTGCCGACGTCGGCAAAATTGGAGAATATTAACGTAAAGATCAAGGTGGGGGATGTCCTGCACATCATCCGTGACAATGGGGAATTGGGCACCTTTCAAAAAAGGGCAAAAGTAGTTGACAGTTTGTCCGGTTACACCTTGGGTGTGACTGGATTCAGGCATAATCCGGCCCCTTGAGCGAAGCGCTCAATAAGACGATGTTTCCACCGCTACCGATTCCCGATCAGGCCGCTTTTGAGTCTGCGGGTAGGAGATCGTTTTCCGAAGCGTCGGTATGCTCCCGGATCGTTTGGCCGGCAGAACGCGTCGGTTGATCCGTGCGTTGCAGCGGCAGTATCGAGGGCAGATCGACGAGGTCTTTGGCGTCCGTCTTGACCTGTTGGATTAGCAGCTCCCACCATTCTGCCGATAAGGGCTTCCCGGTTAAGAGTTCAAGAGGCGCCTGGCCTTTTCGTTTGCCGCTTTTGTAGCGATGATGATTATGGTAAAACATGATCAGATTCAAGGTCTCCTGGGTGATCTGTCCTTTGCAACTATGGAGATAGGGGCGAAGTAAAGAATTGACCATCTCGACCAGCGAAGAGGCGCGTATGATGGAATCGAGCCGGTCGAAGACCAACGCTTTGAGGGGTTCAAATTCATCGTCCAGGAGTCCTTCGGCGTGGGCCAACCACTCCTCTCGTTCTCTTTGATGGTAGCGCTTTTGCCTGGATTGGGATTGGTAAAGGAAATGATCGTGATGCCACGCCAGAACGAGCATATCCAGGGCTTGGGGAGGAACCGCCGCACGAAGTTCAGCATGGATCACTTCCACCTGTTCAAAAGGGACTAAAATGTCATCGATATGCTCACGAATGGGCTTCAGCGTGTCGGTCAAGGGGGCCTCCTCGAGCGTTTCCATCATGGTGAACAGCAGCATCAGTTCCGAGCGCACGCCTTCTACCGTACGCAGTCTCCCTTCCCAAGAGCATAACTGCAACGTTTCGCGGAGTAATTGGAGCAGCAGGGCCAGTTGGTCAAAGCGGGCCATAGCCTGCTCACAGGCTTGATAGGCTTCTTCATATTGACGTAGCCGTTTTTTCAACTGGGACTCGCTTTTTGCCTGGTCAAACTTTCCAGCGGCTTCGTATGCCTGGCGCATGGCCGCATAGGCTTTTCGCTCCCATCGATGAAGCAGGTTGAAGAGGCCGCGAAATTCGTGGAAATAATCACACACCCACAACGCCGTTTCGACCGCGGCTTGATAGCCGGCCACCAGGCCCAGACCCCGATCCGAGGCCATGCCCAGGCAGCAGAAGTGGTGATCCTCAAGCTTGGCAAAGTGGGCGCGCCATGTCTCCGCCGAACGATCCGAAGCCAGTTCAATATTGAGGATCGCCGTGCTGTGCGCGTCAATGGTGACCAAAATGGGCATCTGGATGGAAAAAATCTCATCGCTGAGATAAAACACGAATTTCGGCGATGCCATCGAGAGGGTGGCGGGCACAGACTGACCATAGCGTTGGAAGAATTGACTGAGATATCCCACCGAATGGGGGTGGTATTCCAGCGCCTGTAAAATCGAAGCAATACT
>JBDRGC010000052.1:0-3080 GCA_043818215.1 Chloroflexota bacterium
CTGGTTGTCGATGATGGTTCGCCAATGCGCATACCGGTCTTCTGTTGTCATATCGTGCCTCCCCGTGATAAAGATTTTTTATTGGCGGGAAGCATAGACCAAATCAAAGCGGCGGGAAAGACGGGTGGGCCAGACGGTTACAATGCAATCGAGAGGAAATCTGATCCGTGATGTACGGTGGATGGCCGCTCTGCTTGTGGGCGTGCCTTGTGTTGTTCTGGCGACGGGAGCGTTCTATTCGCTTTCCGGCATCCACGGTGGCCGTTACGGCATAAACACCGCGCTGATTGTTGCACAGGGGGTCCTGTTGTGGGTGGTCTTTCGTCTTGGAGGGGGTAAGCGGATATCCGCAATGGCGCTATGGATGCTTCTTATAACCACGGCTGCCGGGCCGCTTCTGGTCGGGCACGCCATGGGCTATGGCGACATGCATTCACTGGCCTACAGACTTGTACAGGAGGACATGAGCGGCCGCTATCCCGCAGACTGGAAGCAACTGGGTCGCGAGGAGCTTTTCCCGCGCTGGGTAGGCCGTGTGACCGGCAATGAGGGTGGTGGCGTCTTTGGCTACTTACGCGCGCAAGCCGCTATCGGCTGGGAGGGCTGGGAACGCATTAACAAGGGCAGAACGCACATAGAGCGAACAGGGCTGCGGGTCTGGTTCGCATGGATGTGGCACTTGGTATTCTTTTTTGCAGCCGGCGCCATTGCCTTTTTCGCCGCAATGCGAAAAGCGCCGACCGTTGTAACCGCAGGCAGGTCAACAGCGCGCGGGATCAAGCCAGAATCGATGTATGATAGCATCGCGGAGTGGGGGCGCGGCCCCGCTGACCTGCCGGAGGCCGGCGTATGGTCCGACTGGAATGAGCAGCAGGATATCCGGGTGTCCTTTACTTATGAGCCGCGAACGGGTTATCCTACGCTTCAGGGATTCCTGGAAGAGAGAGTACGGCGGAGCTTTGCGAACGTTGACAGTAGATATATCGAGTCCGACATTCGCAACTATCTGGAGCGGGTATGCTTGATGAAGAAGATTTCTCGCATGGAGCTGCTTCAATTTGTTTCGCAGTACTCGGGGCCGGTCGGAAGGGACCATGTGCCGAGGATTCCGGAGAATATGAAATCCGCCTTCATCTGTCGGGATGAGCCTTCAATAAAAGATGTGATCTGGGAAACGGATAAAGGGTATTGGGCAATGTCCTGGTCAAAGGGCCTCAACTAAGCTGAAGGGCTGATGGGGTTTTCCCTTGACATGGGACAGCAGTGAAAAAATGTTTGATGAAGAAAGTAACCTATGGAGGTGAATTTCATGAAAACCGATCTGAAACATAAATTGTATATGGGGTTTCGTGGTTTTATAGTGCGAGTACCGCAGCTACTCGCAGTTAAAGGGGCAAAGCAAGGTGAAAAGGGTGCCAAAGCAAATGCAGATTGTCTATCGAAAGAGGAACGTCGAGTCCACCATTTTATCGTTATGAAAATGGCGATTGTCCAGGATCCTATTACAGCAGAGTTGATCGCCGACGAATTGGGGATGCCAAAGGATCAAGTGTTCGAAATTCTTGACAAGCTGGAAAACTTGAAAACATTCATTTATCGAAGCGATGGAAAGGGAATAAACTGGGCTTATCCTCTTTCTCTTGAGAACACAGGTTTCAGAATGATCGCTTCTTCCGGCGAGCAATTTTTTGCCGCCTGAGCCGCTGACGCTTTTGCGACTCCCTTCGTGTATGGGAGATTACAAAAAAAGCAATTGTCTTTTAACATTCAGACAGAATGCGCCAATAGCGGTCGAAAGATAGAGATCGCACTTGATAGCGAACTGAATATATCAAATGTGACCGATGGCTCCGACCCAATGTTCTGCTTGCCAATAGTGCCACTGGCAAAAACAAGGAGCCCAAGCATTGTGGATGTGTTCTGACGGAAATCACTACTCTTCTGGTCAGAAGAGGACGTTAGGGAATATAAGAAAAGAGCGCGCGATCTTAGAGTATATATGAACCTTAGCAAAAGAGCTCTTGCGGGAGTCAAAAGAATGCAGGCATCGATTTTCGGGTTTGATGAAAATTACTGAATGGGCCGAACCAACAAACCAAGCGGACGCAAAAAGCCGCGCAGCTTATTTAAGCGTTCGCCATCACAGGAATAGTGGAGCGCAATGATGATATCCGACCCCATCAATTTTACTGAGAAGCTCTCGCAATTCTCCGAGCATTGGTCCCCTCGCGTCATCGCAGCGATGAACGACTACCAATTCAAACTCGTGAAGCTGCAAGGCGGGTTTGTCTGGCACGACCACAAGGACACTGACGAGGTGTTCGTCGTGCTGGAGGGTGAGATGGAGGTCGGATTTCGCGACCGAACGGTCACCATTCGAGCTGGAGAGATGTTTGTTGTTCCGAAGGGTGCCGAACACATCACGCGCGCGGCGCGCGAGTGTCACGCCCTTGTCATTGAGCCCAGTGGTGTGGTGAACACTGGCGACGCGGGTGGTGCGCTGACAGCGCAGAACGATGTGTGGATTTAGTTTGTTGATGAGATAAAAGACAATGAAGCTTCCCAATAACGTCATAGAAGCCTTGATGAAAGGAGAGAAAATTGAAGCAATCACTCTCTTGCGCAAGGAGCGAAAGATAGGTCTGAAAGAGGCCAAAGAGATTGTAGAGGCTTATCAACAGCACCGGGAAATCAACGCCCCTGATCCAGTGACTCGTGCAAAATCCGATAATGATACTATTCAGATAGGGCCACACGCCCTGCCGGATGAAGTCGTGGACGCTTTGCTGAATGAGAGAAAGATTGAGGCGATCAATATTTTGCGGAAAGTGCGGAATATTGGACTGGCGGAGGCCAAAGCGATGGTTGAGGCCTTTCCGGTTGATCAACAATCGCCGGGAGCAAGTGTTCATCGAAGACGATACCGGGTCAAGGGAGCGCTCATTACACTCACTGGTTGTCGTTGCGTAAGCGTCTGAGCAACTCGTCTTGAAGAATGTTTTCAGATGAGGTAGTACGCGGCAGCCGGTGAGAGCTGCCGCCGGTGTTCATTGAAAATTTGATAAGGGAAAAAGTTGCAG
>JBDRGC010000053.1:0-5288 GCA_043818215.1 Chloroflexota bacterium
GGTGGTGAGAATTTGCTTGAACTTCGGCCCGGGGGGAAGGCCGCGCGCCTGCAGGTCGTGGCCGGTTGTGTGTGGGGCTATATCTCTCCAGCGGGTGACATAGGCTTGCAGGGCCGCGCGGATCCCGTAAAAACCTCGGGACGATGGGCCTGGATCGTCAATGGCGCGGTAGGCCGCGTAAATAGCCAGCGAAGGTATCTTTTCGAGGCGGGCGGTGATCTCGCTGGGTTTGGCCTCGGACATGTCTGGCAGATCGCTCCACAGGCAGCAGGCCGCTCGAATGGGATTTTTCAGGGCGCGGGGGAGTCGCAATCGTTTGATCACGCCTCGGGCCTGTGCCCTGGGGAGGCGAATCAGCCACAGGGTGTAGATCAATGCCCTCTTTAACGGTATCTCCTTCCAATCCAGTCCGAGGTTCCACGCCGGATCGGGATCGAGAGGTTCGAGATTAGAAATTTGAGAGTGAAGCCAATCGTCCCAGCTTAAATCTGGGTGGATGGCTTCTAGTAAGCCGAGTTCGTGCAGACGGGTCAGCATTTGGGCGGCGTTCTCTTCGTTGATGATATTATCGAGTTCGTGACGGATGCGGTCGCCTGAGATGCGGTCGATGAGGGGCCGGGCCGCGAGCAGCAACTCGAGGGTGCGCTTACCGATGCGGAACCCGTAACGCTGCTCGTAACGCACGGCGCGCAACATGCGAGTGGGATCGTCCACAAAGGAAATGGAGTGCAAGATACGCACCAGCCCCTGGCGCAGATCGTCGAAGCCGCCCCAATAGTCATGGAGTTCACCGTAGTGGCGGCCATCGAGACGCAGAGCCAAAGTGTTGATGGTGAAATCGCGGCGGTGCAGGTCGAGTTTGATGCTGCCACGTTCGACAGTGGGCAGGGCAGTGGGGTGGGTGTAGAACTCGGTGCGGGCGGTGATGAAATCCAGTGTCTCGGGGAGCGTGGAGCGGGGAGCGGGGAGCGGGGAGGGTGGAGCGGGGAGAGTCGCTGATTCGCTGACTCGCTGACTCGCTGACTCGCCCGTGAGACGAAGGTGCGACGCACTTTCAAAGTGCGTCGCACCTTCGCACTCGCCGTCCGTCATCCGTCGTCCGTCGTCCGTCGGTTCCAAAAACCACTTCGCCGTGCCAAACCGCCCATGCACGGTGACGCGCCCGCCAAACTTGCGGCTCACGGCGCGCGCCAGGGCGATGGCGTCACCTTCGACTACCAGATCGAAGTCCAGGCTGGGGTAACCCAGGAGCAGGTCGCGCACAAATCCGCCCACAATGTATAGGGCTATGCGCTGCTGCTGGGCAATCTCGGCGATGTCTGTAAGCAAGGCCAGGCGCGCCGGCGGAAGAGCGGTTTCGAGTTTGTCGGCCAGGTTCCGTTTCCCCGGCGGTGTGGCTTTGGGTGCCAGGATTGTCAGTAGATCGGTGCGGGTGACAATGCCGATTATCTCGCCACTCTCCGGCTCGACTACGGGAATTTGTCCCCAGCCGGTGTTGGTCATCACGTTTTGCAATTGTTCGATGGAATCGCCGGGAGCAATGCTGACCTCGCCAGCTTCCATCAGACCAGCGGCGGTCAGGTTGAGTTTGTGCGAGATGGCCCGGTCTACGGCGCGGCGGGTGAGCAGACCGACGATGGCCCCATTTTCTACGACCGGATAGCCCTCGTATCCGTAGCGCTGCATCCGTTGGGCAATCTCGTGAACCGGGGTGTCTAGGGCGAGCAGATGCGGGTCGCGTGACATGATCTCGGCGACAGTGACGGCCGGGCGAACGTGATCGGGCAGGAGGCGAATCAACTCATCATGCACGAATTCCAAGTCTCCGGATTTGATGAGGGCTGCCGCAGCCCGCGGGTGGCCGCCTCCCCCGAAGCGGGCTGCGAGTCTGGCAACGTCTATATTGTCGCTGGTGGAGCGGGCGATGAGCTGCACGCCGCCTCGGACAGAGATCAACAGAATTATGGCATCGGGATCAAGCAGGTCACGCAGTTTATGGGCTATGGTAGAGAGTTCCTCATCTATTTCGCGGGCTTCACCGGGAGCTACTATGATGGTATGTCCGTGAACAGAATGGCTTTCGATAGCTGCGCGCAGTTGCTCGTAAATGGCTTGCTGCTCGAGTGACAAGGGATGGTTAAGGTAGCCGGTGGCGATGGTCAGGCTGGCGCCTTGCTCCAACAAGCAGGCTGCGGCGCGCGCATCCCGCGGCGTGGTGCGGGTATAAGTCAGCGAGCCGGTATCCTCGTAGATACCCAGCAGCAGCAGGGTGGCCTGGACTATACTCAAATGGATGTCGCGTTCCTGGATGGCTTCGACGAAAACGGTGGCGTTGGCTCCGGTCTCTGCGAGGCTGACCTCCCACTCGGCGTGCAGATCGCGGCGCGGGGTGTGGTGATCTATCACGTGGACGCGCGTTTGCGGCCCCATGCCTTTGATGCTGGTCAGGGATTGGGTGTCGACCAGACATACCGATTCGATGGCCTGGCCGCGCAGATCACGCGGGTCAACGAAAGGCAGTTCAGCCCCGTAGATGGTGATGAAAGCCCGCACGTTGCGGTTGATGCGGCGCGGCAAAACGGGCACTGCGGTCTCGTCAATGAGATAAGCTCCCAGCAGAGATGCCAGAGCGTCGAAATCGGTTTGTTCGTGGGTGAGAATGATTTTCATGGCGGTGGCAAGTGGCAAGTTTGCATGTGGCAAGTTTGCATGTGTCACGTTTTCACGCTTCACGTTTCCCACTCCGTTACGCTTGTGGGACTGCGTAATTGTACTTCATTTGGCGAAAATTGACCGTCGACGACCAACCACCGACCGCTGACTCGCCATACCTGCCCCAGACCTTCCAGGTTTTTGCCCCAGACCTTCCAGGTTTTTGGAAACCTGGAAGGTCTTACGTGCCGACTCGCTGACTCGCTGACTCGTTGATTCGCTGACTCGCCGACTCGCCAACTCGCCGTCCGCCGTCGCCGGTCATCGGTCGCCGGTCATTGGTCAATTTTGCGGTTATAATCACCCCCCAATGAACATTCGCGAACTCACCCAAGCAATGCACAACTTCGTGAGCGCCAAAGGCTGGTATGAGCCTGACAGCCCGCGCCCGCAGACGCTTCGCAACCTGGCAATCTCCCTCGTTTTAGAAGCCTCCGAGGTTTTGGAGCATTTTCAATGGAACAGCGAAATCGACGATGACGATGGACTTTCCGAAGAATTGGCCGATGTAGCCCTCTACCTGCTCCAGATTGCCAGCATCGCCGGGATTGATTTGGAAGAGGCAATTCTGGCAAAGCTGGAGCGGAATTACGAGCGGGAGTGGTAGGGCCAAGACCCCGACCGCCGACCGATGACCGCCGACCGCCGACTCGCCGACTCGCTGATTCGCTGACTCGCCGACTCGCCATACCTGCCCCAGACCTTCCAGGTTTTCTGAAACCTGGAAGGTCTTACACACCGACTCGCTGACCACCGACCACCGACCGCTGAATATTCAATGTCCTCAAGTTAAGGGTTGGTGTCTGGCGGATTACGAATCCGCTTGGAGCGTGCAAGAATCCCGGTTTTGCTCTTGTCGGATACTTGATCCGACAGCCACCTGCCCGCAACTAAATGACATTGACTGAACACTGAATACTGAATACTGAAAACTGATGACTGATAACCCTACCACACACCGCATCACCGTCTTTGGCGGCTCTAAACCCACACCCGGCGAACCGGCTTACGAAGAAGCTTTGCAACTGGGACGACTCCTGGGGAGCGCGGGCTGCACCGTGCTTACCGGAGGCTATATCGGCACTATGGAAGCAGTATCCCGCGGGGCGGCAGAGGCCGGCGGTCACGTGATTGGCGTGACCTGCGACGAGATCGAAGCCTGGCGTCCTGTGTCGCCCAATCCCTGGGTGCAGGAAGAAATGCGTTATCCCACCCTGCGCCAGCGACTGTATGCCCTGATCGACAACTGCGACGCGGCCCTGGCTCTTCCCGGCGGAATCGGCACCCTGGCCGAGATTGCCATTATGTGGTCGCATTTGCAAACCGGGGCCGCCGCACCCCGACCACTGATTCTCATCGGAGCTGGCTGGCGAGCCACCCTCGAAGCCTTCTTCGACACCCTGGGCGAGTACACCGCCGAAAAACATCGCCACCTTCTAACCCTCGCCCCAAACGTCGAGACAGCCTTTCAAATACTTCAACCTCTCGTGCAACATCCCCGCGATGGGATAATCTCCAATCTCCAATCACTAATCTCCAATCTCCAATTCTTATGCCCGCCATCCAACCCGCCCGTCTGAAAATTGAAATAACAAAAATCATTGCGCACTTTAGCGACCCGGTGGAGTTCGTGCGCAGCCTCCATGATTTGTTTGATTTCTATGCAGACCGCACCCGTCATCCCGGGCGGGGGGGAAAGCCGTTTTCTCTAGTGCGGGCTTACAACGTGCATAGACAAGTGCTGCAGCAAATCGAAGGGGACTTGGCCCCCAAAGCCGCAGCCGACCCGGAGCGCGCCCTGGCCCTGGCAGATGCCCTCTGGCAGGAAAATTGGTTGGAGTGCCGCCTGTTAGCGATTGCCATACTGGGGGAAATCCCGCCCGATCCGCCCGAGCGGGTCGTGGAACGAATCCAGGCCTGGGGCAGAGAATGCGGCCAAGATCGTCAGTTGGATGCCTCGCTGATGGTGGGTCTGGCCCGGCTTCGCAAAGAGGCCCCAGAATTATTCTTGCGCATATTGGAGACCTGGATCACATCTCCTGACCTGGCTTCGCAAAAGGTGGGGCTGCGGGTGCTCCCTCCGCTGGTGGAAGATGCCTCATTCGAAAATTTGCCGGCTGTCTTTCATTTGATTGCACCTTTGGTGAGAAATGTCGATACCGTTTTGGAAGTAGATTTACTGGGGGTATTGCACGCCCTGGCGCAGAGGTCTCCTCGAGAAACTGCCTATTTCCTACGCCAAAGTTTGATAATGTCGAATCGACCGGGTGTTACCTCGCTTGTGTGGCAGAGCCTGCGCGCTTTTCCGCCCGAGGTCGAAGCCAGCCTGCGTGAACTTCTGCGCCGGTGCTGATTCGTGGAGGGTGGAGAGTGGAGGGTGGAGAGTGGAGGGTGGAGAGTGGAGGGTGGAGAGTGGAGAGTGGAGCGTGGAGAGTGGAGAGTGGAGAGTGGAGAGTGGAGAGTGGAGAGTGGAGAGTGTTGTGTTGAGAGTGGTGGGTGGAGCTTGGAGAGTCGAGCTTGGAGAGTGGAGGGGGGAGAATGGAGGGTGGAGCGTGAGGCGTACCAATATACCAATG
>JBDRGC010000054.1:0-2796 GCA_043818215.1 Chloroflexota bacterium
TGAGGTGGTAAAGGTTTTTTAGAGTTGAAAAAGGGTCAGTATAAGGTGTACTGATTTGTTAAGGTTTCTACCGAGTAGGCCTTCGGCAGGCAAAGCCTGACAGGTTGGTCTCGACAAGCTCGACCCATCGGAGTCTACCACAGGTGTACGGGGCGTGCACGCCCCGTACACCTGTGCGGGCGTCTGGTAATCCAGCGCCTGATGCGGACGTTCAAAGTTGTAGAAGCGGATGTAATCGGATAATTGGCGATAAGCCTCCTTGGGACTGGCGTATTCATGCGAGTAGACTTCTTCGTACTTGAGGGTGCGCCACAATCTTTCGGTGAAGATGTTGTCGCGGGCGCGTCCACGACCATCCATGCTGATCCTGACGTTGGCGTTTTGCAGACGCTCCAGGTAACGCGGGCTGGTGAAGTGACTGCCCTGATCGCTATTCCAGATTTCGGGTTGGGCTTGCAGCAGGGCCTGGTCAACGGAAAGCAACACGAAGTCCAGTTCGAGCGTTTGGCTGAGGCTCCAGCTGATCACGTAGCGCGAGTACAAGTCCAGAACGGCGACAAGATACATCCAGCCATGCAGCAAGGGGATGTAGGTGATGTCGATGCCCCAGATGTAGTTGGGGCGGGCAGCGGTGATGTGCCGCAGGAGGTACGGGTAAATCTGGTGTTCGGGAGCGGGTTTGCTGGTATTTGGACCCGGAACGATGGCGGAAATGCCCATTTCGCGCATGTAGGCCTGCACGGTGGGGCGCGAGACGAGTATATTTTCCGCCCGCAAGACGACTCTGATTTTGCGTGAACCGTAGAAGGGATGATCTGTGTAGATCCGATCAATCCGTTTTTTGAGGTCCAGCTCACGCTCGGAGGGCGGGGCAGGTTGATAGAATAAGCTGGAATAGCTGATCCTCAGCAGGTTCGCTTGTGTTTTGAGCGGCATTTCCAGGTTGTCCTTCTCCAGCATGGTCAACCGTTCCGCCCTACTCAACGTTGAGTCCAGATTTTTTTTTGAGCCAGGACAACTGGGCGCTTAGTCGCCCAATTTCGGCGTAGAGGTCGTTCTTTTGTTTTTCGTGCTCTGCTTCTTTGGCGCGTTCGCCTCTGCGATCATCTTCGAACAATTCTGGAAAACTTTCCAGGGCTTGCTTTTTCCATTTGTGGATCTGGTTCGGATGAACGCTGTTCTCCGAGGCGATCTGGGCGATGGTCTTTTCTTCATACAACGCTTCCAGAACGATCTGCGCTTTTTGGTTCGCGGGCATTCGTTTTCTTTTGGACATCGTTTTTCTCCAAAATGTACACCTTAATTATGCCCGTTTTTCACTCCAAATTTCCTTATCCACTTAAAACCTTTGAGGTTAACTATGTCTCTATACTCCTTGCCATCTGGTCCAACAAAACCTTGGAAATGCTTCTCTGATCGAGCTATGAGTTTCCCTATCCATTGGTCATCACGCTTAATTCCTTTGCTTGATGATGCCTCCGGTCGTAGGTTGTAACAGTCAACTTTCGCTTCCTGACGATAGAAGCTTATCCAGTGTTGTTCGGCTTCAACTATGGTTTCAGAGACTGTATCTATTGACTCCACAATGAGAAACTCAAAATTTGCCTCCCCGTATTTGTTCCAGGCATTTTGGAGATACGTATTATCATGTTGATTTCGCCGCAAAAGCTTTCTATGTGTCTTGAATCGAATACGAAAGTCATGCGAAGTGGAACCGACGTAAACGGCCCCTGCGATTTTGTTTCTAATGACATATACCCCGGTTTTGATTGGCATAAGGCTTCTGTTACGTTTAGTTAGAACTACTGCGGCTTATATCCTAGGCAGCACAACACCCTTTTGATCAAGATATTTACCTAGTTTGTCAGCATAAGATATCTCGCAGTCCTCTTCGCTTTCAAAAAACAAAACTTGGCCTATACCTTCGTTTGCATAAATCTTCGCTGGTAGAGGTGTACTATTTGTCAATTCAAGAGTGGCATATCCACGCCAGCCAGGTTCAAATGGCGTTGTATTCAAAATGATTCCACAACGCGCGTAAGTTGACTTACCAAGGCAAATACATAAAACATTCCTTGGAATGTTGAAATGCTCAACAGTACGAGCTAGAGCAAAAGAATTAGGAGGAATGATACACACTTCCCCTTTGAAATCCACCATAGACTTTGGGTCAAAGTTCTTTGGATCCACGATCGCTGAATGAACATTTGTAAAGATTTTAAATTCATCAGCCACACGGATATCATAGCCGTATGACGAGAGGCCGTAAGAAATGGCGCCATTACGTATCTGACCGTCTACGAAAGGCTCGATCATCCTGTGTTCGAGCGCCATCTTGCGGATCCAATGGTCGGGTTTGAGGCCCATTAGGTAGTCTCCTATTTGACGATAAACGTCACAATGGTCAATTTGCCGGGCTGTACTTCAACCCATCTTTCGTATAAAACACCTGCCCATATATAACTGATGCGGTAGTGACCAGTCGGCAGGGTCCCCAGGCTGAAGTTTTCATGCCAGCGGTCATCCCCGCGGACAGGGTGTTTTTCGGGGGCGTACGTTTCGACCGCGTATGCTGCGGCTTGTGGCCCGCCGACTTCAGGGAAGTATTGTACGTTGAGATTGGAATAGTAAAGGGGATTGCCTTGCTCATCCATGAAACGCCCGGCGATCAGGCCATCGGGATTGCCATTCTCGCCGCGCAAGGGTTTCAGCCAAAGTACAGGATTGCGGGTGGAATCGTAATTGTTCTCTCCCAGGCGGACTTCGAAGTGCAAGTGGCTGCCGATCGCCGCGCCG
>JBDRGC010000055.1:0-3764 GCA_043818215.1 Chloroflexota bacterium
ATTGCTCAAGTTGCTCAAACATGATTCTATCTCCCTACAAAAAATCTATTGTTTTATGCAAAAAGCCGCACAATGGTTTGCGTGAGCGGCCGATTGATAGGAAAACAGGCGGCTTAACCCCATAACCACTCTTTGCAATTCGCTCTGCTTACCAACGAGCCGCTCCACGCGGGGGTGGACGGAAGCACGGGTCTCTGCGAGACCTCACCCTTTTGCCTATAACCTATGGGGAAAGCTCCTGTTTATGTTGTTCGTCTATGCTATTTTAGCATATCTTCCAGCGATCTTCTTCATTCTTCACACAACCTTTCATTTCTCATCTACCTTGATTTTTCTCTCACCTGCCGCGCTGCATCTGCCAGTATCCGCTCTCTTCTGATACTCGCTGTCGCTTGCCTTTTGTGAACGGCTTTTTACCTCACGAAGTATCCGCATATTTCACCGTCGTCGTCGTCATCATCACCAGCATCTATAAGATTGTTACTGGCTGGCGAATATATTCCACCACTATCATTTCCCCTTCCCCACACTTCGGACACATTGGTGCATAGATTTCTTGCTCGCCTTCTTGTGTTCCTTCTTCCTTTTCTTCCAATCCCCCTAGCAACTCTCTCGCTTTTACCAGGTTTTCTTTCCTGTATCTGCCCCCAAATATCCCATAATAGCGTACGCGCACAAATCTTTCCGGCAATATATGTCTCAAGAGCCGCCCGATGAACTCTTCACCATCTATTCGACATCGTTTCTGCTTGCCATCATCTCGATTGTCTTTGTATCGAAATACTACTTTTCTTTCTTCCATCCTTTCCAACCTGCTATTGGTGATCGCTACCCGTCTCATATACCCACCCAAATATTTGACCACTGTTAATGATAATCTAAAACGCGCCCACTTAGGCCAAAAACGCGCATCGAAAGCGCGCCCACCTGGGCAGAATTCCGTTACCATAGGAAGCCACATTCTAACTGGTAACGGAGGTCAAGGAGATGGTCAAAGTGGAAGACTACGAAGAAATCCGAAGAAAATATTTCATAGATGGCTGGGGCGTTCGCAAGATCAGTCGAGAACTGCACCGCTGTCGAAGGACAGTCCGCAAAGCGATTGTAGATGCAGAACCACCGCCATACAACCTGAAGAAGCCACGGACAAAACCTGTGTTGGGACCTTACCAATCGAAAATCGAAGAGTTGGTGGAAGAAAACCAGAATATGCCGCGTAAGCAAAGGTACACGGCCCGCAAGATTTTCAAGGAAATCCAAAAGGATGGATACGAAGGGAGCGGAGGAAGTGTACGGCGTTACGTGGCCCAAGTGCGGAAAGATAGCTACAAAGCCCAAGCCTATTTGCCGCTGGAGTTTGATCCCGGGGAAGACGCCCAGGTGGATTGGGGGGAAGCGGAAGTGGTGATAGGGGGTGAGCGGGTAACGGTGCAGCACTTCGTGATGCGGCTGAACTACTCCCGAGCTCGATTTGCGATGGCTTTTCCCTTCCAGAAACAAGAAGCCTTCCTGGAAGGACATATCCAAGCTTTTCACTTCTTCGGTGGTGTGCCGCGGCATATCACCTACGATAACCTGAAAACAGCCGTTTTTCGGATATTGGAAGGACGCAATCGCCTGGAGCAAACTACTTTCATTGCTTTTCGCAGTTATTATCTGTTCGAGAGCCGCTACTGCACTCCAGGCCAGGGACATGAGAAAGGGGGTGTCGAGAATGACGTCGGCTACACTCGCCGCAATTTCCTGGTGCCGATTCCGGAAGTGGGATCGTATGAAGAACTCAACGAAGATCTGCGTCAGGCTTGTTCGCAGGATACTCAACGGCGCATGCGAGGGCAATCCCAAAGCATCGCCGAATTGTGGGAAAGTGAAAAGCCGCAATTGTTGCCCCTCCCAGCAACCGATTATCGAGCTTGCCGCAGCCAACCGGTGAAAGTCAACCCCTATTCACAAGTGGTCTTTGAGACCAATCGCTATTCGGTGCCGGTGGAATATGCCCAGCGGCAACTTGTGCTGCGAGCCTATCCATTTCGGATTGAGGTCCTGGCTCAAGATCAGATCATTGCCACCCATCCCCGCTGTTTTGGCCGCGAAAAAGATCTATTTGAGCCATTGCACTACCTGGATGTGCTGGTACAACGCCCGGGAGCATTTGATCATGCTACCCCCATGCGGCGCTGGCGGGAAGAATGGCCAGCAGCCTATGAAACCTTGCTAGCCGAACTGCGGGAGCGTTGGCCCGATGGACGTGGCGTGCGAGAATTTCTGTCGATCCTGAAACTGCACCGGGAATACCCAGCCCAGCAAGTCAAACAAGCCATCCAAGAAGCCTTGGATTTGGGCGCCGCTCACTTCGATGGTGTGCTGTTGTGCTTGCGCCAGCAGGGAATGCCTTCTGCTCTACCCGCCACCCTGAACTTGAGTGACCACCCTCAGTTACACGGGATCGGTGAGCAACCTATCAATCTGTCCCAATATGACCGATTGTTGGCAGGAAGGTGAGCCATGGAAACCAATGGATTACTGGAAAGCTACTTGAAACAACTCCGTTTACCCATCTTTCTGGAGAACTATGCGAAGTTTGCCGAAGATGCCATCCGGAATAACCTGGATTTTCCCCGCTATCTGCTGGCCCTGGCTGAACAAGAAGTCATCCAACGTGAACAGAACCGGCGTAAAAACCTCATCAGGGCTGCTCGCTTCCCGGCGATCAAAGAACTGGCTGATTTCGACTTCTCAGCACTCCCCCAATTCAACAAGGCAATCGTGCTAGACCTGGCCAGATGTGAATACATTCTCAAAAGAGAACCGATCCTGTTCATCGGAAATCCAGGCGTCGGTAAGACCCACCTGGCAACCGGATTGGCCCTTGAAGCCTGTCGCCAGAGCCACAAAGTACGCTTCTGGACAGCCGCTGGCCTGGTCAACGAATTGCTGCTGGCTCAAGATGAGCACCGGCTTCACAAGGTCATTGCTGCAGCTCGCAAATTGCATCTGGTCGTCCTCGACGAACTCGGGTTCATCCCTTTCTCCCCCGCCGGAGCACAGGTCTTGTTCACCTTCTGCTCTGAGCTTTACGAGCATGTCGCTATGATCGTGACCACCAATTTGAAGTTTGCAGATTGGACTCAGATACTGGGCGATGAACGCCTGACCATGGCCCTTATCGACAGACTCACCCACCGCTCCCATATCATTGAGTTGATCGGTGAGTCCTATCGCTTCCGCCAACGCCTCAGTCAACAGTGAGGAAGGTTTATCGCGTTTTTCCGCCATTGTCAGGGAAAAAAGAACAGAGAGCGATGATCCTATTCATCGCTCTCTGCCCTGACAACGGCACTCGTACGGCGCTCGGGTCGCTCCTCAGCGTTGCCCTACCCTCCGTTTGAGTACCAAAATTCTACCACATCAACAATCACCCGATGTGGTCGGTTTTTCAATTGACAAAAACACATGGGCGCGTTTTCGACGCGCGAAACTTTTCTAATCAACCCCAGGTGGGCGCGTTTCTGACGCGCGAGTGGGCGCGTTTTCGATTGACAAAAACATGTTTGCTGATAACCGGGCAGTCTACTATTTAGAACAACGTCATCTGATCTTCCGCAGCCACAGGCTTACGCCGCCGTTGCCGCACCCTGATCTTGCCGTTGGAGATACCCTGGGATGCCATCCACTCATCCAGAGTCATCACAGGGACGACCATCGGACTGATCGCCGTGATCGAACCCATCGGCGAGGCCGTGGTCGTGTTTTCCACCGCGAAG
>JBDRGC010000056.1:0-16076 GCA_043818215.1 Chloroflexota bacterium
CTTTCGGGGTAACTGGTTGAAGCCGTCCCGAGACGCAGCCAGAGGCACCGCAGGGTTCAGGGTGGTGCATTCTGGGTGAAATCTGGTGGTACACTTTGGGTGAAATTTGGTGGTACATCGTTGCCGAAATTTGGTGGTACATTTTCGTACGCGAATTGACAGTCAGGCACAGCCTACCACCAGGAGACAGCGGGGGATGGTCAGCGAAGAAGGTGGCTTGGTCACCAACCAAGCTGCCTAGTTCTTTGACAACTGAAGGTTCATATAGTTGCGATGATTGTATCATCAACCCCTATCCCTGAAGTGGACAGGTGCAAGCATTACCCTACGGCGGGCGACTGGTTATCAAACGTCGGAGTGCAAGGGTAAGAAGGCGACACCTGCACTTGCGTGCGGTGCAAGTGTAAACTCCAAGCCGTAATGGGGCGACACGCCGAGCACGTGGCTATGGTAAACGATGAGTGAAGGCATGGTTGAAGCGTCGTCAAGAACGACCTGCGCAAACGGCTGTTACGCAGGCCCAAACGGGATCTGAGTTCTGGGTCATCCAGTCCTCGCGTGGGTGATTTCCACTCCTTATGAACTCCGGCGTAAAGCATCTGCCTACCGTCACGAAAAATGAACCTTCGGAACGGAGTAACCTATCGGTGGCTCTCTTATGGAGAAGGCAACCAGCCTTATGCCCCGGCGGGTAGGATGGCCCAAGAAGCCAATGCTTCGGGTAATGCCGAAGATATGCTGATATCATGCCCTTTGGGTACGTGGGCCGGGTACAGTGGAAGGCTGGGGGGTTGCAATGTGTCAGGGCTTTAAAACGCACGGGCTTGCCTGTAGCGAAAGCGGGTCTCTCCGTGAGGAAGACCGGCACTGCGCTTCGCACCAGCCAAGTCAGCCTGGGAAACTAAACCGGGTTGATGCCCATGATAAGGGCTGCTGTACTCAGGAGCCGAATGACACCGAAAGGGTCATCAGCGCAGCAATCCCTTTGGGACGTTCGGTTCTGTAGTAGGGGAGGGGCGGGCGACCGCTCCTCCTACTATAACTTAGGCAGCCTGTCATCGTTCATCAACTTTCAAAGGCAATGACGAAATCATTTGCTATACTTTCTGCTGAATTTTGTCCATCAGTTCTGTTACTGCCTTTTTCAAGGTATTTGATATTGCCCTTACGGATGTGTAGTTGTCTTGCCTTCAAATCCATAACGATCGTTGCCACGGTCCCCACATCTTGCAGATCTTCATCGGGTTCATACGTGCGCCAAATCGGATATTCGCGATTAGAGCGATCTGATAAGATTGCCTTCATCTCATCAATAGTGAAATTACTCAAGGTAGATGCTTTATCATTTGCAGTCCGGAAACGCGTGTATGAATTACGAAAATCATCATTATCCGGATTGATTGGTTGCGTCAGATAGTGATTGGTGTGAATCGCGAATTGCTCTTTGGATTGTGTCATAAACGATTCGTCACCTGCAAATTCTACATAATTGAAGTTTCCTTCTTGATCTCCGAACAAAATATTGCTGGCTTTCCCATACCCTGATTTCTGAATAGACACCTTGGCTTCTTCAAGCGTGTGAGATTCTAATATCGAGCGAAGTACGATATGAATTGGTACGCCATCAAGAGGCTTGTTTATCAACAGGATGTTGAGGCAAGTGCTTATTCCTTGTGAGTTCATACCAATCTTGCCGATAATTCCCGGCTCTGTCAACATCTGGATTGTCAGATCCTCAGACATTCTGATTTGCATTAGAATTGCTAACTTCTCTAGCTGACGGCTCCAATCCCAATTCTGCCCCACAAGCACCGGTCGTTGAAAACAAAGAGCAGTACATTCATTCCCTTTCCCTGACGCATCAAGCGCAAGAATTTCGCTTCGAGAATTCAACGCATAGATCCATAAGGGTTCTCTTATTTTTGCTCCGGCGGCAATACCTTCGATCTCCTCGCAGTAAGCGGGATTATATTCATGGATTACACTCCGAAAATGCGTTGCACGATCAAGTATTTCCGCTGATGGCTTCTTGAAGATCGTTGCATAGAAGTCTATTGTTGCCTCGATCTCAGATGATAACGCTTCTCCATGTGCATTCCCGCGCTCTTCTGGCGCGCCTGAAATTGTGATTTCCGGAAATCTCATGTCTTGATCATCTCCATTGGCTGCCTAACGGAATAATAACCGGCTTGGCGGTTCTGCTCCTGACGCGGCGCGTACCCTCGGGACGGGGTGAAACCCCGACCGTCCGCTTCACGCGGGGGTGCGATCCGTTCACTCGAAATTGTACCGCAAGATACAAGGGATGAGTGGCAAAGGTCGCCATTTTTCGGACTTGTCACCCGAAAGATTGTGTACTTTGATAACTGAGTGTCCATGTTGGTGAAACTCCAACCCTCCAGATGATGGAGCGAGAGCACTACCCTACGGCAAGCGACTGGTTATCAAATGTCGGAGTGCAAGGGTAGAAAGGCGGTAAGCTGCTAGCCGAAAGCGGCGACACGCCGAGCAAGTGGTCATGGCAAACGATGAGTGAAGGCATGGTTGAAGCGTCGTCAAGAACGACCTGCGCAAACGGCTGTTACGCAGGCCCAAACAGGAACGAGTTCTGGGTCACACAGTCCCCGCGTGGGTGATTTCCACCCCTTATGAACTCCGGCGTTAATTATCCTGAATGGCGATGTGCAGCAGATTGTCATCCGTTAGCTCACCGCGCACGATGAAGAGCGAATACTGCAGGTTGACGCTGTCCTGATAGGTATCCCATTGGTTTGTGAATTCGCAAAAAGAGAAGGCAGAAAGAGCGCGGGGTTGGTCGCTTTCGTTGGTAACTTTCAGCCGCCAGTATTCGAAATTCTGCTCAAGGGGAACAAAGTATGTGGTTTCTGTGGTAATACCCGCATAACGCGATTCGATAACGGTGTAGGCCGTGCCGTGGCGGCAGGTGGATTGATACTGATCAAGCGGCTTGCCAACCGGCTGCCAGGAAGCTGACCAATAATCGCCGCTGGTGTTGTCGCGTAAGTAAAAATAGCGCCCAGGCTGATCCATTGGTACGTTGTTGAAGCGCATACGCAGGAAGCGTCCGCGCGCGCCGGATAGGTAGAAGCCATAACCACCAGCGTTGTTGGTGATGATCGCTCCGTACTCGGTGGAGCCGAGATAGTTGCTCCACGAAGTGGGCGTATCGGGGCGGGTAATAACGTATTCTTTTGCTTCGTCGTCAAAATAGCCGTATTGCATCAGCGCACCTTGACCGTGACGTAAATTTCACCCGTTCCTTCGGGCGGTAGCGGGATGATGTTCCCTTCGATGGACTTTCCATCTACTTCCAATTGGACTTCGTTCCCCAGGCCTTTGCGTTTCACCCGTATCTCGTATCGGACTCCCCGGTAGCTGCGTACCGCTTCGAAGCCATCCCATCCCGATGGGATGACCGGCGCCACTTGCAAGCCATTATACGTTGGGCGGATGCCGAGTATCCACTGCGTGACGGCGACGTAATTCCAGGCTGCTGTGCCCGTCAGCCAGGAGTTCTTGGCCTCGCCATGCGTGGGCGCATCCTTGCCCGCGATCATCTGGGCATAGACATATGGCTCACACTTGTGCAGCTCACTAATCTCTTCCCGCGACGAGGGGTTGATACGCAGGAAATAATCGTATGCCTTGTCACCGCGCCCGGCCATCGCTTCCGAGATCATGATCCACGGATTGGTGTGACAGAAGATGCCAGCGTTCTCTTTATACCCCGGCGGATAAGCAGAGATCTCGCCCAGGTGCAGGTAATACTTCGAGAAAGCGGGCTGCTGCAAGACGATTCCATGCGATGTGGCCAGATGCTCAGCGATCGAATCCAATGCCTTTTCTGCGCGGCCATCCTCCAAACCCAGGCCAGCCATCACACACATGCCCTGCGGCTCGATGAAGATACGCCCCTCTTCGTTTTCCTGCGAACCAAGCACATGACCGAAATCATCATACGCGCGCCGGAACCATTCACCGTCCCAGCCAGACTTCCAAATCACCTTTTCCATTTCAGAAGCTACATCCGTGTAAAAAGTTGAAGGTTGAATGTCGAATGTTTTGGGTGAATCTTCAACTTTCAACTTATAACGTTCAACAAGTGCGGACATTTCCTTCGCCGCCAATACGAACAGCCCGGCGATGAAAACACTCTCTGCTACTTTGCCTTCTTTGTTGGTCGTGGTCTGGAAGGATTGCCCTGGCGTATCCGAAAAGCAATTCAGGTTCAGGCAGTCATTCCAGTCGGCGCGGCCGATCAGCGGTAATCCGTGCGGACCGAGACGGTCGAGTGTATACTGGATCGAGCGCTGTAAATGCTCATAGAGCGGTGTTTCCGAGCTGGGCTGGTTGTCGTAAGGGACAAGCTCATCCAGAATGCCCCAATCACCGGTTTCCTTCAAATAGGCAGTCACCGCCAGCACCAGCCAGAGCGGGTCATCGTTGAAGCCCGAGCCGACATCGTTGTTGCCGCGTTTGGTCAGCGGTTGATACTGGTGGTATGCGCCGCCAGTCGGCAGTTGCGTAGCGACCAGATCTAAAATACGCTCACGGGCACGCTCCGGGATCAGATGTACGAAACCAAGCAAATCCTGGCTCGAATCCCGGAATCCCATCCCGCGCCCAATGCCGCTCTCGAAATACGAAGCCGAGCGGCTCATATTGAACGTAATCATCACCTGATACGCATTCCAGATATTAACCATGCGGTCGGTGTGTATATCTGGCGTGTTCACTTGAAATTTATCCAGTAGCTCATCCCAATATTCGCGTAATGCCTGAAACGAACTCTCCACTATTTCAGGTTGAAGATACTTCTCGATAATAGGCAGTACACCGCGCTTGTTGATCGTTTGTGAATTCTGGGGGTCGAATTTCTCATCAACCGTGTTTTCATGATAGCCCAGGGTGAAGATGACTTTTTTCTGCTCCCCAGCTTCTAGTTGGATTTTGACCTGCTGAGCAGCTATAGGCTGCCAGCCATGCGCAATCGACCCGGACAATTGGCCTGCTTCCACCGCTGACGGTGAATCCCAGCCTCGATATGCGCCCAGGAAAGCTTCACGCTGCGTGTCAAATCCGCTTACGGATTCAGAACATGCTAAATAAGCAAAGTGATCGCGGCGTTCGCGATATTCTGTCTTATGATAGATTGTGCCATCGACGACTTCGACTTCACCGATAGAGTAATTGCGCTGGAAATTGGAAGCATCATCCATCGCATCCCACAGATTGAACTCCACAGCCGAATAAACTGATAGCTGCGCAGGTTCATCACGATGATTGGTGAGAGTCAGTTCCCATATCTCGAGATTTTCCCCTAGAGGAACGAAGTAGCGTGTAGAGGCTTCGATGCCAACTTGCTTCGACCGTATGACCGTATAGCCCATGCCATGACGACACTCGTACTCATCCAACGGGGTGCGAGTCGGCTGCCATGACGACGACCAAACCCGAGGTCCAGAATGATTCGGAGCATCGTCCCGCAAGTAAATGTAGCGTCCACCAGAGTCCAGTGGCGCGTTGTTATAGCGATAGCGGGTCAGGCGTCGCAAGCGCGCGTCTTTATAAAAGGAATATCCGCCTGCAGTATTGGATATGAGTCCAAAATACTCTTCTGTACCCAGATAATTGATCCACGGCAAAGGGGTATCTGGCCTCGTAATCACATATTCACGGTGCTCATCGTCAAAATAGCCGTAGCGCATAATGGCTCCTGTTGAACCTCGAAAATCAATAAGACAGCCCAAAGCTAAACGGATAGAGCGGGTTCTCCGAGTCGTAAGGAACATCCGCTTTTTGGTTGCGCACCGCTTCCATTGAGCCGGGAAGCTCGAAAGGAAGTTTGCCTTCCGGGCGGGCTTTGCCAAAGATGACATTCAGCACAGCCGAGTCCTCGGCGCCATACTCGCCTAACAGCGCCATGGCCGCAGCGCTGATTTCGGGAATAACCGCCGGGCGATCCAAATATAGCACAACGATGGTCGGTACAGTTTGTAAAATCGACAAAATTTCAGCTTTAGCCTCGCCCTTGAAATCCAGGTCGCCATGATGGAAATCACGGGCGAAGGGATTATTCGTCTCGACCGGTACCCAGGGTGTATCCAGCCGCAGAATGGCAAAATCGGCCTGCTCAGGGGTGGCGACTACATCAGTGTAGCGGGCGGCAACAGCCGGATCAATGTTCTTGATGAAGATTTTCGGCTGGCCCTTGAGGGGCAGCGCCTGCGACTCGTTTTTGAGCAGGGTCATGGCGCGCTGCTGCGAGTCCAGACCGGCAGCTACTGATGCGGGATTTCCAAACACCTGTGGGATCTGGTTTTCATCCACGAACGGATTATCGAAGAGCCCCAACTGGAATTTCAATCGCAGCAAGCGGCGCACCGATTGAGCGATGCGCGATTCAGACATCCGCCCCGTTTTCACCAACTCAATTACGTATTCCGGGCAGCTCTCGCCGCCAAACTGATCGACACCCGCTTCAAGCGCCTTGAGCACCCGCTCTGGCTCGCTCAGATGCTCGACCCCCCAGGCCCGCGCGGGCCAAATGACATCCATCATGTGAACATCTGTGATCAATCCCCAGTCGGTGCAGACCACACCGTCGAAATGGTATTTTTCGCGCAGCAGTCTGGTGATGATCGATTTGTTGAACGACATGGCAACGTTTTCGTCGGTCTGATCCATCGGAACGCCATAATAGGGCATGATGGCGGCGGTTTTGGCTTTGAAAGCGGCCTCGAATGGGACCAGATGATAGTCGAAGTTCTGGCCTGGATAAATCTGGCCCTTTTGGAATTCGAAATGCGGATCCAACCCTTCGTTCTGCGGCCCCCCGCCGGGGAAATGCTTGGTCATGCAGGCCACGCTGCGCGTGCCGAGGGTTGCGCCTTGAAAACCTGCGATGTAAGCCTTCACCAAACATGCCGTCAAGTGGGCATCTTCGCCAAAAGTCCCGCTGATGCGCGGCCAGCGTGGTTCGGTGGCAAGGTCGATTTGCGGATGTAGCGCAACGCGGATCCCGACGGCAAGATACTCCCGCCGGGCAATGTCAGCAAACTGCTGCACCAGGTCGGCATCATCCAGCGCAGCAAAGCCCAGAGTTTCGCACCACTGCGAAAATTCGTTGGCGGCCATTGAAAAGATGTTGCGCGTGAAGTGGTTGCGCGGGTCGGATGCAATCGTGACCGGGATGCCGAGCCGGGTTTGTTCGGCAAATCGTTGCAGTTTGTTATGCCAGGCCGCCACAGCCTGCGCCCCTGGGATTTGCCACAGGTTGAAGTGGTTCATTTTTTGTTCGGTGATCTGATTGGCAGCAACCCCTCCAAACCCGGGACCACCGGGTTTCTCTTCGATGGAGCCGTCTTCGTTGACGACAGAGCCGTTGATGAATAACATTCCGGCTTTTTCTTCCAGCGTCATCTGCTCCAAAAGATCCTCGACGCGGGCTTCGATGGGCTGGCGAGGATCTTCGTAAACATCAAATTTGCCGTTTTTGTTGAGGTCGCGAAACGTAAATCCTTTTTTGGTTTTGATCAGGCCGGATTGCTGGCTGGTAATATCATTGACAGCCCCAAAACTCTCACTGTGTGTTGTTTTCATGAATATTCTCCTTGCAAAAAATCCTGGCAGCGATGATAGCGTGGCACGAAACGCGCAAAACGGAGCAAAAAACAACTCAACACGCTAATGACTGCCGCCAGAATAAACATCGCCTGATAACTGATCGCTCCAACCAGCCAACCCCACGGAAGGCACGCACACTGGCCTGGCTAATATTTCCTATTTCACAACGATACCGATTTTCATAAATTAGACTCCACAATGGAGTGATTGGGATTAGAAAGCAAGGTTTCGACGGTCATTCGATTTCCACAACCTGGCCGGTTCGTGCGCTCTCATAGGCTGCATCCACAACCTTCATATTCACCAACCCCTCCGCCCCGCTGGGGATAGGCGTCTTGCCTGATTGGATGCACTCGATGAAATAGGCCAGTTGTGAATCGTACATACTTTGGGGCATGTGCGATTCTCGTTGGAAGGCAAAACCGGCTTCAATTACATCTAATTTTCCTTCTTTCACATTCGGTAATTCTAATTTGGTCGGGAACAATTGACCGAAGCCCTGCGTGCCATATAGCTGCGTAGTCGCATTGGGACCATCTGAATGTGGCTGCCACCAGCCTGTTTCGATATAAGACACAGTGCCGTTGTCCCAGTTGACGATGATTACGCCGGTATCGTCAACATCGAAATCCTTGTAGTAGGTACCGATCCTGGCATACACTGAGACCGGCTGCGGATCGCCGAGCAGGAAGCGGACTGTATCCAGCGCATGGATACCCATATCCACCATTGCCCCACCGCCTGCAAATTCCTTCTGCGTGAACCATCCTGACGGTCCCCAGTGCGTGTGGACGCCATAGCCTCTTGTACGGATGATTTTGCCCAGTTTGCCAGACTGCTCTTTCAACCAGAGCACATCCGGGTCGAAACGCCAACAGTGCGCCACCATCAGGGTCGCTCCGGATTTTTCCGCCGCAGCGCACATCTGCTCGGCTTCGGCCGCGTTCATTGACATCGGTTTTTCAACGTTGACGTGTATGCCCGCCTCCAGAGCGGCAATTGTCTGTGGGGCATGCAAATAATTTGGAGTGCTGACCACCAGCGCATCCACGCCGCCATCGGCGAGCATGGCTTCCACGGCCGTATACTGGCGTGGGATGCCAAAATCGGCAGCGAATTTTGTCATCGATCTGGACTGATGATTAACGACTGCTACCAGTTCGGCACCACAGTTCTGGGCGGCCCGGGCGTGGATTTTGTTGATGTGTCCCGTTCCTGCAAAAGCGATTTTTAGTGGAATGCTCATTCTTCTCCTGACGATTGTGACTTGGTGATGGTGTATCCCATGCCATGGCGGCATTCGCGGGAAGTCAATAGGGGACGGCGACCAGGCCAAGAGTCCGGAAAGGTGCGATGTGTCATCCTCTAGGTAATGAGAATAACTACTGCCAATTGAGCAGGTTGAAAGTTCTTGAAACCATTGACCGCTTAGTTATTTTGCCTTACTTGTGCGAGCAGGCCATCCACAAAGTCCTCGGGGTGCATGGGCAGCGCACCTTGCTGCCACATTAGCACGCTTACCAGCGGCATATCGCCAAGCATATCCATGAAGTCCATGCCGATGGCGCTTTCGCCACCCTCGCCGCTAAACATTTTGCGGCTCTCTTCTTCCATCATGGCATAGATGGGACCGAAAACGGTTTTCCCGCGCGGATCAGTCATCCACTCACGGATGGTGGATTCCTTGTCGAGAATGCAGGGCAGGCTGAGGGTCGATTCGAGCGTCACTGTCAGGGTCTGGCGAATATCCGTAGCGGAGACGGCGATCAGGATGTCGAAATCCCCATCCTCGGTGATCCACTGTTTGTATTCAGGGTGATAATAAGCAAAGGCGCGAAAATCGAGTTGGATGGAGACAGACTTGGTCTCACCCGGCTGGAGTTCCACTTTAGCGAAACCTTTCAACTCCTTTTCGGGGCGCACCAACCCGGACTTTTGGTCGTGGACGTAAACCTGGACAATTTCCTTGCCTGTGACGTCGCCCGTGTTGGTGACATCCACCGTAACCGTTACGCCGTCCACATCTTTGAATTTGCTCGCTGATACTTTAGCATTGCTGTATTCGAAGGTGGTGTAACTCAACCCGTAGCCGAAGGGGAACAGGACGGGTATCTGCCTAGCATCGTAGAAGCGATAGCCGATGAACAAGCCTTCGCCATAGTGCACTTTGCCCGCCTCGCCCGGCCAGTTGAGATAAGCAGGCGTATCGGAAAGTTTGAGCGGGAAGGTTTCGGCCAGCTTGCCGCACGGGTTGACCTTGCCAAAGAGCACGTCGGCAATGGCGATGCCGCCCGCCTGGCCCATCATCCAGCCTTCGAGCACGGCGGCCACATCCTCGATCCAGGCACTCATGGCGACCGGTGCGCCGTTGTTGAGCACCACCACTGTCTTTGGCTGGACTTTTGCGACGGCCTTGATCAGCGCAACCTGCTGGCCGGTCAGGTCAAGATCGGTGCGGTCGTAGCCCTCGGATTCCTTATAGGTCGGCAGGGCAATATACAACACGGCCACATCGGCAGATTGGGCAAGAGTCACCGCCTGATCGATTAAATCCTGGCGGAAGGAATCATCAACGGGATAGCCTTCAGCGTAGGTCAATTCAGCGCCGTCGGCCTGGGATTGCAGTTCCTTGAACGGGACTGCGACTTTGGTCGGGTTGATGTGCGAGCTGCCGCCGCCCTGAAAGTGAGCATGTTCCGCCGAACGGCCAATCACAGCATTGTGCTGCTGGCCTTTGAGCGGCAACAGGCCATTGTTTTTGAGCAGCACCATGCCTTCGGCGGCGATTTGGGCTGCCAGTTCGTGATGTGCGTCTACATCAAAGTCGCCGCCTTTGGGCGTTTCTTTGGCCTTGAAGACGATGCGCAGGATGCGGCGCACTGAATCGTCAAGAATTGCCTCGTCCAGTTCACCGGAGCGGACAGCCTCGACAACCGCTTTAACACGGCGTTCCTGCGGGCCGGGCATTTCCCAATCCAGCCCGCCTTTCAGCGCGGCAATCCTGTCGCGCACCGCGCCCCAATCCGAGACAACCAGTCCTTCGAAGCCCCATTCGTCTTTGAGAATCTTGTTCAGCAGGTAGTGGTGCTGGGATGCAAAGGTGCCATTCAGCTTGTTGTACGAGCACATCACCGTCCAGGGTTTGGCCTCTTTGACGGCTTTTTCAAAGGCGGGCAGGTAGATTTCGTGCAAAGTACGCTCGTCTACTTCAGAACTGATGCTGAAGCGCTGGTATTCCTGGTTGTTAGCGGCGAAATGCTTGAGGGAAGTACCCACCCCTTTGCTTTGCACACCATTGATGAAATTAGCAGCCATCTCCCCTGCAAGATATGGGTCTTCGGAAAAATACTCGAAGTTGCGGCCGCCCAGCGGGGAGCGCTTCATATTTGCGCCGGGGCCGAGCACAACGTCCACATCCAGAGCGATACACTCTTCAGCAATGGCCTCGCCCATTTTGTGGATCAAGTCCACGTCCCATGTGGAAGCAGTGCAGGATGCGGTGGGGAAACAGGTGGCGGGCAGACTTTTACTTGTCATTTCATGGACATTAGGCACGCGCCGGACGCCGTGCGGCCCATCCGAAACGGTCATTTCCGGCACGCCCAGGCGCTCAATGGGCGTGGTCGTCCACGCACTAGCGCCAGTACACAAGGCGGCTTTTTCTTCTAAAGTCATCTGGGCGATGATAGATTTAATGTTATCAGACATAGTGTGCTCCTTGGGTAGTTTTCAAAAAAAATACTTCGCTGCGCCATGCGCAAACGAATCGTAGACTGAACGAACTTTGAGCGCTGCCTGCGCTTGGGCAAGCGTCCAACCGGTGGGCAACGGCGCAGAAATGCTGACAACCCGACTGGCAGGCAGGTCAAAATAGTTGTCAGTGAAAACAACATCCGTGCCTTCCAGCGTACATTCGACCAAGCGTGCCAGCGAACGGGATGTCAGGTCGAAATGAAGCTGCTCTTCTTCAACACGTATCTGTGTCGAAATATTCGGGTCGGTCAGGGACAGATGCTTGGTCGGGGCAAAGAAGGCCGTCTGCCTGGACAGGATTTTTTCACCCTGACAGAGTTCGGCGATGAAAACCAACTCGCGGGTGTTGGAATCAGAAACGCTGTCAGAGAAGTCCAGCTTGCAGACCCCGATAGCAGCCTGGGGGGCGGCTTGAACCGGTTCCTGTCCCGAAGTTAGAACTTCGCCAGCGAGCGTCTCCAGCGACCAGCGGACGGTCCCATCCCAGGTTTCGAGCAGGTCATTGGTGACGTAAACATCTTGTTTCGGTGGCTTGTCTTCGATGGAAAGCATCAGTGGTGCAAAGAAGCGTCGTGCGGCGTAATGCAACGCTTTCCAGCGCCCGAAGTAATCCAGGCTCGACCAGGAGGCCACCGGCCAGCAATCGTTGAGCTGCCAGTACAGAGTTCCGGCGACTCGATCAGGATGTCGCCGCCAATGTTCCACGCCATAACGGATGCCTTCCGCTTGGAGGGCCATGCTGAGGTAGACCAACGAGATAAAATCCTTGGGTAACCGGAACGTGTCCAGCATTTGTCCGACCATCAGGGAGTTTCCGCTGGCATTCTTCTGGTGCTGTTCCATTATGTAGGAAGTCATGTTCCACTCAGACTCATCCGCATAGGTGCGGATGGTCGCCAGGGGCGGGAGCGACTGGAAACCGAACTCACTCATGAACCGTGGGTATTGACCTCGATAGGCGGTGAAGGGTTTCCTCCCGTGCCAAACGTCCCAATAATGGGCGTCGCCCTGGCACTGACCATTCGGATCATCGAATGGGATATCGGAGGATGGTGAGCTGGGCCAATAGGAATGATCCGGGTCCTCGGCCAGACACCATGCGGGCAGCGTGTCGTGGAAAAACCGGTCGTAGGCTGCCTTCAAATCCTGCATCTCTGGACGGTTCCAGTTCCAGTCTACCCAACCCCATTCCATCTCATTGTTTCCGCACCACAGTGCCAGACAGGCGCGATGGCGAAGGCGGCGAATATTCTCACTCACCTCCACCCGGACATTTTCCAGGAAGGCGGGGACATCGAATGGGTAAATGCTGCAGGAAAAGATGAAATCCTGCCAGACCAGGATGCCATAACGATCACAGAAATCGTAAAAGCGCTCTTCTTCATAGAATCCACCGCCCCAGACGCGCAGCATGTTCTGGTGAGTCTCAGCCGCTGAACGAATCAACCCTTTCAGGAATTGATCTGTAATCCGGGTGGGGAAGGAATCTGCCGGAATCCAATTGGAACCTTTGGCGAAGATTGGGACGCCGTTGACCACAAAGACAAAGGAGCGTCCCCATTCGTCGGGCTGCTGGCGCAGTTCGAGGGTGCGCAGGCCCAGTTGGTATTCGCACTGGTCCAACAATAAGTCAGATTGATGCAGTTCGACACTGACCCGATAGAGCGGCTGCGCGCCATAGCCATTCGGCCACCAAATTTGCGGATTGGGAATATCCACCCGCAGTGTGCTCTCATTACTCGGGGCGACTGCTGCGCTGGTTTCAAAAACCTGCCCATCCGGCGCGACGATGCGCATGACTGCCGAGTGAGGTGCTTCATCCCAGCTTTGAACGGCGACCTGCGCCTCGACTGTTACCTGGCCATCGGTGTGCTGCTGGCTGAGGCGGACTTCCGCGATGTGTGCGCCCTCATAGCCTTCCAGCCGAATATCCTTCCAGACGCCAATGGGAGGCAGCTGCGGACCCCAATCCCAGCCAAACTGGCAGGGTGCTTTGCGCAAATACGGCCCGCCAGGAATGGCCTGCGAAACGCCCGGCATGGGGCGGATGGCCTGTTGCGCAGCAGCAAAGCGCACGGGCGAGTCAAAAGCGATGCGCAGGTCATTTTCGCTTGCCTTAAGCAGCGGCTTCACATCCCAGCGATACTGCCGGAACATGTTCGCGGCGCGGCCCAACTCGCGACCATTCAGGCTGACGGTCGCCAGCGTATCCAGCCCGTCGCAGACCAGCCAGATATGTGGCTGGCGTATAAATTCGGGCGCGGCGGCAAACTGATAGCGATATTCCCAATCTGCTTCAGCTACCCACTGGACACGCTTTTCGTTGTCGCCCACAAACGGGTCGGAAATGCGGCCTAACACCAGCAAATCGGTATGCACGCCGCCAGGGACGCTGGCAGGCAGCCACTCTTCCGTGCCTGCCTGGCGAAATTGCCAGGCGCCTGTCAAAGATTGAATTCTCATAATGCGTTTTCCTGTGATTGGGATGATTGATAGCTTTCTATACTTCTGTCACGAGCCTGCATTGGTCTGGCAGGTTACTTTCTTGGCATCGAAGGTCCCAGCCGCCACCCCTTTCTGGATCAAATTAATAGTGTGTCATGTTAGTATTCAGGGGATTGCGTTATTTCGCTTGAATCCAAACTCAAGAGGAATGCATTACACAGTTGAAAGATCCCATTCTTCGTAAATCTTTGGAACATCATTGATCAAGCGTTGGGTGTATGCTTCCTTCGGATGCAGAATCACATCATCGGCAGATCCGCTTTCAACAAATTTACCATGCTCCATAATATATACGCTGTCAGAAACATAATACGCCAGACCAATATCATGGGTGATGAAAATAAGCGTCATCCCGGTTTCATTACGCAGATGCATTAACATTTCCAGGATGGTTGCGCGTGAACTGGCGTCGATCATCGAGGTTGGTTCATCAGCCAGCAGGATCTTCGGCTTCAGAAGGAAGATCCTGGCAATCATTAAGCGCTGCATCTGTCCACCGGAGAGCTCAAATGGATATTTGTTTGGTAATTCCTCGAACTTTAACTTGACAAAGCTGCACGCCTCTGTCATCAACTCTACTTTTTTTGCATGCGGAAGTTTTCCACCGCCGCGCATGCGAATGCAATCTAAGAGCACAGCATCGATTTTATTGAATATATTGTATGAAGAGAATGGATCTTGAAAGATCGCCTGAATATTTTTCCAGTATTCTTTTTTCTTCTTTTGAGTTCGGATATCGCGCTTCTCCCCCTTGAAATAAATCTCACCCTCAGTAACACTGATTAATCCTAAAAGCATCTTTGCTAAAGTGGTCTTTCCGCTACCCGATTCGCCCACGATCGAAATGATTTCGCCCTCGCAGAAATTGAAATCCACATGATCAACGGCGACGGTTTTATTACGGCCAAATCCAAATACCTTGGTAAGTCCCGACGCACTCAAGAATATTTCTTTTTCAAAAGCCATTATTATAAGTCACTCTCAGTTGTTCTTCCGAAAAGATACAGCGATAGGCGCGGCCGCCTCCAATTTCACGAAGATTAATGGAATGCGTCTTGCATTCTGGCTGAACGTATTTGCAGCGTTCGGCAAACCGGCAACCAGATGGCGGGTTTTTAAGATTGGGCGGTACCCCAGGAATAGTTGTCAGTTTTACATCTCGCAGACCTGCTTCAGGCACAATGATCGAACCCATGAGGCCTTTGGAATAAGGATGGAGTGGATCAAACACGGCTTCTTGTGCGGTACCCTTTTCCACCATCTGACCTGCGTACATGACCATAATATCATCGGTTACGTTATAAAGCAGCGGAAGCTCGTGCGTGATGAAGATCATCGATTTGATATAACCACTTTCCATCAAATCTCGCAGCATCTTAATGACCATCTTCTGTGAAGTCACATCCAGTGCAGAGGAAGGCTCATCCGCGATCAATATTTTGGGAGAAAGGATCACAGAAATCGCGATCACCGTGCGCTGTTTCATACCGCCCGAAAGTTCAACAGCGTATTTTTGTAATACCTCCGCTGGAAGCCCTAAGATCTCAAAACGTTCTCTGGCAATCTCATAAATCTCTTTCTTGGTCGTCTTTGGATTATGCGCTTGAATAACATCCTCAATTAAGTTGATGATCTTCTGGGTAGGGTTTAGCGCGTTCATCGCGGATTGAGGAATATAGGCAATCTCCGTCCCCAATATCGATCTACGAACGTCATCAGGATCCATTCCAGAAATATTACGTCCATCGATGATGATCTCTCCACCCGTATAGTGCAGCGGAGCGAAATAATATCCCATCAGGCTGAGCGCCAGCGTAGACTTTCCGCAGCCAGATTCTCCAGCAATTCCCAGCGATTTCCCTTCTTCGACCTTCAGGGAAACGTGGTCTACCGCGTAAATATCTTCCCGAAACCGGGTGATATATTTTGTGGTTAATTCTTTTACCTCTAGCATCACTTTTGACATTTCAATCACCTAGTCCCTTAATGCCGGGTTGAATACCTGGTCAAGTCCGGTATTCATCAAATTCATCGAGAATGTAATCAGAGCAATGGTTACTATGATGGGGAAGTACGCCCACCATTTCCCCAGGATATGTGCCTGGTAGATCATCGCCCAGTTCATCATCAAGCCCAGAGTGGGCACTTCAGTCGTTCGAGGTCCCAGCCCA
>JBDRGC010000057.1:0-6192 GCA_043818215.1 Chloroflexota bacterium
GGATGGATATACCGATCATCCACTCCTGCCCAGCGGAATACCCCTTTTTCGGGACCCTGGTGGCGATTGGTGGGTGGGCTGCCTATTTCACGATCCGAACTACATCAGTCATACGGGTCTTGACTTCCCAGCCTGGGGAGGGCTTCCGGTATATGCGACCATGGCCGGGAAGGTGGTCTGGGCTGGGGAGAACGGGCCGTGGGGGAATCTGGTTGTGGTTGAAAACAATGGCTACCAAACCTGGTTCGCGCACTTTCGGGAAATCAATGTAGTAGAAGGGCAGATCGTCTCTTATGGCGATCAGGTGGGCAATATAGGTACTACGGGGAACTCCACCGGAAATCATCTTCACTATGGGATCAAAGAGAAAGTAGGGGATGGTCAAGTTTGGCACGATCCTATGATGTTTTTTGATGGTGTTGACTATGTCAAAATTCCGTGTCCTACTAAATAAGGCAAAACTTATGTGACTGTCCGAATTGGCTCCCTGTACTTTGACTCCTGGCACAGCCTTCATTTAAGTAATGGGTGGAGTGATACCTTAGTTTTCCCTATCTCGACGAATGTCGGATTGCCCCCATCGGATTATGCCAAGATCGCCCGCCGTTTGACCTATCCGCTTACAGGCGTGCGATCCAGTGCGTCCCTGTGGCTGCCTGTCGATGGCCCCGACGGTGACTGGTACATCGAGGCTGTCCGCCGCGCGCTGCGAGGCAAGAAGTCGCCAAAGAATACCCCCGTTGCAATTACCAGAGGAATGGCCAAACAGCCCATATTGGACGATTTTTCGTTCATGCCCTGGGTAGACCGTTACCCCTCTCCTCCTCCACCGGTCATTGACAATCCCGTCCCGGCGAATCTCTCATCTCCTGAACTGGCTTGTTTGCGTGCCCTGATACGTGTCCCAGTGGCAACCACCAAGGAAGTAGCCGCAATGATGGGACGCAGCCTTCCTACGGCGCGCCAGGCCTTGTATGAATCAGTCAGGCGCGGGCTGGCTGCCCAGATACTAGAGAAGCCGTCTGATGAGTTGACGAACGAGGAAATAAGGCAATTACCATCCTATTACCCAGCCTGGGAGATACGCCTTCCTGGAATAACTGCGGTCTACCGTAGTTGGGGTATACCGGCAAGAATTTCCTTTCCGGGAAAGCGGGTACGCGAGTATCACGTGGGCAAGCGGCACAGACGAACATCGCGACTGTGGAAAGCCTGGCTTCAGCAGGCCTGGCCCTATGCCGATATTTGGGCTGGGTGGACTGAAATCTCTCTGGATGATTACCAGCCCGATGCAGTTGCCTGGGGGCGGCTGTGGGATGTGGAGACATTATTCTGTTTAGAAGTAGAAAGTGGAAATGCCACCCAAAAGAAACTGAGAGAGAAGATTGTACACAAGTTCAACAAAGCGCGAAGACACGCAAAGCTTCGATCTCCCCCTGGTTTTTACTGTCTTGTCCCCCGCCTGGGTGCAAGAGACGGTGTCACCGGTGTTTCGGGACTTGTCCGCTTTTGACGACGTAGCTGTTGTGCTGGCGAACTGGCGGGCTTTTGGGGAACTGCCTACGCCTGGCTGGGGGTGGGTGAGGCAGTGATTGCGCCGATTGCTTTGCAGTCATCACGGCATTTGCAAATAACTATACGCATATCCGTCAGATAATGTTTTTAGCTCACCCGCTCTACCCTCTCCGCCAGATCATCGAAAGACGGCTCCGTGTAGATCATCACCGTGTTCAGGTTCGTGTGTCCCAGAAGCGCAGCCAACCCGCGCAGGTCGTCAGGATTTCCCCGCAGTTAATTGTCGCTAAAAGTGTGCCGCAGGACGTGGGGTCCAAAGTTGTCCATCTTGGCAGCGAAAGCATATTTGTTCAACATTCGCAACACCGCGCTGCGATCCTTCAACGGCCCCTGCTGTCCTATCCATAGATGAGCATTAGGGTCGCCAGCATGGGGATGACCGGCCAGGTAAGCCGTCAAAGCGGATCGCACCTCAGTCTTCAGGGGGACATCACGCTGATTGCTGCGCTTCCCCTTGCGCACCTTAACCCACCCAGAGCGTCCGTTGATCTCCAAATCCCCCACTTGCCCGGCATCTGGCCCTGGCTGAGGATGCCGATGCTGAAATTGTGTGCGCCGCGGCCCTGCTTCACGATGCCGCTGGCCCCGGGTCAGGGAATTATCGCTTGGAACACCACCACGCTTCCGCAGCATTTGCCCGTCAAGTTTTAGCAACCGAAGGCTGGCCCGAAGAGCGTATCCGGGCTGTGGAGCACTGTATCCGGGCGCACCGTTTCCGCCATCAAAGCGAACCGCCCCAGACTCTGGAAGCCAAGATTATTTTCGATGCCGATAAATTGGATTCCATCGGAGCGGTGGGGGCAGTGCGGGCCATTTCTTACTCCGTGCATGCTAGGCAGCTAATGTATGGCAATCTTTCGGAGCAATTTGTCAAAACGGGGGAAAAAGAACTCGGAGAACCTCACACCCCCTACCATGAATTCGGGTTCAAACTGACCAAACTCAAAGACCGCATGTACACTCCCACCGCACGCGGCATGGCTAAAGATCGGCACCACTTTTTGGAAGCTTTCTTCGCACGTCTACAGGCCGAACTCGAAGGCGAGTGTTAATTCTACGGGGTTGGGTTGGTGTGTCTGGCGGAAAGCGGACGCAGTGGGGCGCATTTACAAGTTGGTATGCATCCATCCCCTTCTGGGTCTCTGCAATTAAAACAAAAGAATCACCTCTGGGGTGGTTCCTGGTTATGCAGTGAGGGCGGGGGGACTCGAACCCTCAACCAATGGCAAAATTTTCCATATTGAAAATTGCTGAAACCCTGACAAAGTAGTTGACTCGTCACTTCAAAGTATGTATAATAGCACGAGTATTGGGAGCGCTCCCATTGCATCAGAATATACGCTGAAATAAGTCGGGACTTACGCAGTTCAAGGAGCGACGCACTTTCTGAGTTAGCGAAACGCCCCTTGAAACCCATAAATTGCTCCAAAACCTAAGTGCGTCGCACCCGATTCCGGTGATGAGACCCTATAAAGAATAAGTTTGTTGAGAGCGCTACCAAGCACAGGAGATGTCAGTGCCCAATCTAACGCTTGAGGATATTGCTAAACTAGCAGGTGTATCTCGCTCCACGGTTTCTCGCGTTGTGAACGCGCACCCAAGCGTTCGCAAGGATGTTCGCCAGCGTGTTTTGAATGTCATCGAAAGTACCGGATACTACCCCAATGCGGCTGCCCGCTCACTGGCCTCGCAACATTCTTGGACCATTGGCTTGATCCTGCCTCACAGCGTTAGCTTTTTCTTTACAGATCCTTACTACCCCCACCTCATAAAAGGGATTGCCCAGGCGTGCAATCAATATAATTATACATTGGCTCTCTTCCTGGTTGGCACCAAGGAAGATGAGGAAAAGATATTTCCCCGGGTTTCACGAAGGGGCCTGCTTGATGGCGTAATCGTTCAGTCAGGCCATCATGGTGACCAGGGAATCATTGGCTGTATGGTCGATGCAAATAAGCCACTCGTGGTCGTTGGCCGGCCATTTCGATCTGACAATGTGAGCTATATTGACATCGACAACATTAACGCTGCTTGTAACGCGGTCAGCCACCTTGTCCGTGCGGGACGTCAGCGCATCGCAACAATCACCGGCCCAGTCAACAGCACAGTGGGAATTGATCGAAAAGAAGGGTATCGAAAAGCCCTTATCGAGCGAGGTAAAGAGATAGATGAGGCTCTTATCAGGGAAGGAGACTTCACTGAGGCAGGTGGATATTATGCGATGCAACAGTTGCTGCCTGCCAGACCTGATGCAGTTTTTGCTGCATCTGACATTATGGCGATTGGCGCTATGCGAGCAACCCGGGATGCCGGTTTGCGCATCCCCGAAGACATTGCCTTTGTTGGTTTTGACGACTTTCCTGTCGCCACACTTTCCGATGTACAATTGACGACCATCCGCCAGCCCGTTGTCCAATTTGGCTATAAAGCCGTTGAACTACTAATTGATCTAATCACCAATGGCATTCAACCAGTACGCCACATAATAATGGGCACGGAACTTGTAATTCGGGATTCGTGCGGCGCAAAACAATCCTCGTCGCAGTTTACTCTTTCTACAGATGAGCCAAAATAAAAGGAGGTGGTTTTTATAGAAAAAGCAATATACTAATATCAATGTCACCTATCGTATTTCAACCCAAATTCTCAAAAAGGAGAAAACTCACCATGAAGAAACTTTTGTACGTTTTGTCTCTGTTGATCATCGCTTCGATGGTCCTTACAGCATGCGGCACCCCTGCCCCCGATGCGACTGAAGCTCCCGCTGCAACTGAAGCCCCCGCTGTGATCGAAGAACCGGCGGCGGAAGAACCCGCAGCGGAAGAACCGGCCGCAGAAGAACCCGCCGCCGAAGAACCCGCCGCCGAAGAGCCAGCCGCGGAAGAAGTTGCTGATCCAAATACTCTACCCCGCGACGAAACCCTGTATTTCAATGGTCAACAGTGGGGTTCGGTCGTTGGTTGGAATCCATACTCTTCCAACAACAATAATGCCTTGGCTGTCAATCAACAGGACAGCGCTCGCGTCGTCATGTTCGAAACCCCGTACCTGTACAACATGCTCGATGGCCAGGTATATCCTTTGCTGGCTGATGGTCCCTATACGTGGAATGATGCGCATACCGAGATCACCTTCAAGCTTAAAGCTGCCGCAAAATGGAGCGATGGCACTCCGGTGACCGCTGATGATGTTGCCTATACTTGGGAATCCAATGTCAAGTACGAAACCGGTGCTGGTGTTGGCGCCAAAGATTTCATCGAAACCATCGAAGCGGTGGATGCTCAGACGGTTGTAGTCAAGGCCAAACTAGATGCGGAAGGCAATACCGTCAACCCTCTGGAAGTCTCTCATTACCTAAGCACCAACTATGTTATCCAGAAAGCCTGGACCCAAACACTGGAAGCGCGCTCTGCTGATGCGACAGCTTTCAAAGCAGATACCGCTGAAGACGTCGTTTACTCCGGTCCCTATCACGCATACTTCACTGACGATACGAAGGTTGTCTATGTTCGCGATGACAATTATTGGGGCCAGGATGCTTCCATGTGGGGCAAACTGCCTGCTCCGAAGTACCTGTCGCATACCATTTTTAAGGATAATGCCGCCGGTTCAGTTGCTTTGGCACAGGGTGAAGTGGATGTCAGCCAGCAGTTTAATTCCAATATTCAAGTTTTGTGGCTCAACTATGGGCTGCCCGTCTCCACCTACCTGCCCGAGGCTCCTTATGGCATTGGCGCCAGCCTCCCAACCGCCTTTTACAATCTGAATTCTTATGGGTTGGACCAAATTGCGGTTCGCAAGGCCATCGCCATTGCAGTTGACTATCCCACCATCATTGCCAACGCCATGACCAACCAATCGGCTACCTTTGATCAGGTTCCGCGCTCCCTTATGAACCCGACCGCTGGCGAGCAAGCCCTGTATGACCACGCTGCTGTTGCGGATCTGCAGTGGGCCGGCAACGATATCGAAGGTGCCAAAGCGCTGCTCGACGAGGCCGGTATTGTCGATTCCGATGGCGATGGCTATCGCGAATATAACGGTCAAAAGCTTAGCTACATAGCTACCTGCCCTAATGGCTGGTCTGACTGGCAGGCTGCCATGGAAGTCGTGGCCGCTGCTGGAGCAAAGATCGGCATTGAAATCACGACCAACTACCCTGAATGGGCCGTTTACCAGACCGTTGTCACTGTATCCGATGCGCCCCTTCCCGAAGGTTATGACATCTTCATGATGTGGAGTGACGGCGCTGGCCCCACCCAGCCTTGGGGACGTATCCGTCATTTGCTCAGCTCTGAATACGTTGGCATGGCGAGCAACTGGAACGGCAACTGGGGTCAGTATAGTAATCCTGACGTCGATGCTTTGATCAAGGCGATTCCCACTGAAACCGACCCTGCCAAGGTGAAAGAATACTACACTGAATTGGTTAATATCTACCTGACCGATATTCCCTCCTTCACGCTCATGTACCGTCCTCAATCGTTCCATGCTGTGAACGAAACTGTTTGGACCAACTTCCCGAGCGCGGATGATGGCACCAGGCCCCCCCCCCCCCCCCCAAAACCGGAATGGCGGTGGTGTTTTTGAGGGGGGGATAAACAGGAGCGTTTTTAT
>JBDRGC010000058.1:0-7318 GCA_043818215.1 Chloroflexota bacterium
TTGAAGCAGTCTGTTATTCAACTTGAAAGGTTCGAGGGCACACAAATCCTGGGGGTAGACACCATTTTGCTTGATGCAGGCATCTTTTTCGAGGTTTCAAACCCGAAAACACGCCGAATCGCGGCCAAAAATCTATGCGATAGACCTTTTTCCGGCTTCCCCCCCTAACCAATGGACGCACCCAAAAGGTTCCGTTTGGACAAAGTCGAGAGAAGGTGAAGGAAAATAAGTACTTCAATGACTTATTATATAATAATATGAAGTAATTTGCAAGTTTTTGCATTTTCAGTTATAATAAATGAGTGCAGCATTCCTCAAAATTGAACTGGCATGCGTTCCCAACCAGGCGCTATTTGCCAAAACTTCACGTGGGAGTAGTGTATGACCAACAATTCTATTGGCATGGGCGAACAAGATCGAACTGAGCGTGACAAGTTTGAAGGCGAACTTATGCGCATTACCAAGGCAAGTAGCGAAGCCGGTATTATATTGCGGGTAATTGGGTCGCTCGCTTTCCAAGTACACTGTCCCAAGTATGGTTACCTTCAAGAAGCCATGGGCCGTGCCTATACCGATATAGATTTTGCGGCTTACCGCAAGCAAACCAAAGAAATCAAAGAGTTGATGTCGAGCCTTGGCTACACTGAAAACCGTGAGGTTTTTATTATATCGGAAGGGGAGCGCTCTATCTTTGACCAATCTGAAATTGGCTTGTATGTGGACGTTTTCTACGAAAAACTGGACTTTTGTCACGCGATCTATTGGGCTGGCCGCCTCGAAGTTGACAGTCCGACCATCCCTCTGGCTGAAATGCTGCTCGAAAAAATGCAAATCGTCGAGATCAACGAAAAAGATATCATCGATACGATCATGCTATTGCTTGAACATCCTTTGGGCGATATAGATGATGAAACAATCAACATCAAAAACATTGCAGAACTATGCAGCAGTGACTGGGGGTTATGGCGCACGACCACCATGAACCTGGACAAAGTACGCCAATTAGCACATGGATACGAACAACTTACAGATAAGCACAAAGTGCATGTTAACTCTCAAGTCACATCAGCATTGGAGCGGATTGAGCAAGAGCCGAAGTCGTTTGCCTGGCGCTTGCGTGCCCGTGTTGGCGACCGTGTCAAATGGTACAGAGAAGTGGATGAAGTCGAGTAGCTGGAGGAAGCTTACATGACAAAACTTGTCCGTGATCTGATGCACCCCGGGGTGCTCACTTGCCAGCCAAACGCATCTTTGGGGCAGGTAGCTGTTTTGCTTACCCGGCACCACGTCCACGCTTTGATCGTTCCTGATAGCGATGGCCGCCCCCTGGGTATTATTACTGATTACGACTTACTAGCTGGAGAGTGGCTCTCCATTGACGCTGAAAGCTTGGATGCAATGCGTAAGCTTACGGCCGCTGATCTTATGTCATATCCGGTTGACACCATTGAAGCAGATATGACACTCAGCGATGCAGCCCATAAGCTTATCGAAGAAGACGTCAATCGCTTGCTGGTTACCGAAAAGGGGAACCCTGTTGGCGTCATTTCCATCTCCGATTTTGTTTCCAGTATTGCGAAAGAGGAGAAACCCCAACGTGAAACCGTTGCAGATGTCATGTCCGATGCTATTCTGGTTTGTCGCGGAAAAACGCCAATCATCTCGGCGGCGCGCACGATGACGGAAGCACGTTGGAGGTCCGTGCTTGTGGTTGATGCGAAGGGAAAATATCTCGGAGTTGTCAGCGGCAAGGATCTGATAACCTTCGTCGAAAACGGTGTGGACGAAAGCCTGACCGTACGTGATGTTATGCATCCAGCGTTAACGATCAATATCAACGCCAGTTTGCGCGAAGCCGCTGACCTGATGATCCAGAAACATCATCACCGCCTGATCGTGATCGATGTTGAAGACCCGGATGCTTTTCCCTTGGGCATCGTCTCGTCGTTTGACATTGTGGCTGAAATGGCTCGGCCCGGCTCAGTCTGGCAATCATAAAAAGCATAAAATCTAAAAAGGTATTGCTCAAGGCAATACCTTTTCTTCAATTATCTTTGTATCTTCTCGATATTTCGGGGGATGGGGGATTCGCAAGTGTGCTGCGTACACTTGTGAACCCCCCGCCCCCCCCCTTTTTTGAAATGTAGTTGCTCAAAATGTTAGTGATGCATTGCATCCCCAAGGATGCGTACCCACCAATAAAACCGAATTGTAAATTGTAAATGGTGAATTATTAATGGTAAATGCTGGCTGCGCTGTATGAACTTCATTTACCATTCACCATTCACCATTTACCATTTACCATTTCATTCCACCCAGCATAATTTATAAGATGCACTTGATAAAGTGCAATGCAGTTCTATCACCGCTTGACCACCAAGATTTTGAGCAATTACTTTGAGATGATACTATTCTATCTATTCTATGGAGAAAGGATGACGATGGCACTTACAGTAGATGAGGCTATCGCCCGTGTACCCCAGTGGGCGAACGCTGATGATTTAAAAATATCCCCTCTTGCTGGCGGAATTACAAACAGCAACTTTCGCGTGGACACCGGGGGAGAATCATTCGCATTACGGATTGCTGGTGCGGATACAGATATGCTCGGCATCAACCGGGAATACGAGTACGCTGCAAACCTGGCCGCCGGCAAACTCGGTATTGCGCCCGAGGTCATTTATGTGATCCGGCCTGAAGGGTACCTCGTTACACGCTTCATCACTGCGCGCCCTTTTCCCCTTGAAGAGATCACTCAACCAGAAAACATCCGCCGGGTGATAGAATTTATTCGCAAAATTCATTCGATGCCTGAAATTCCAGGGACTTTTTCTGTATTCCGCACTATTGAAAACTATGCAGAGACCGCCCGTCGTTACAATGTTGAATTCCCTGAAAACTTCGATTGGTTGATCGAACGCATGAATGCAGCCGAAGCTTCCCTCATGACCGATACCGAGCCACTGCGTCCTTGTCATAATGATTTGTTGAATGCAAATTTTCTAATAGATGATCAAATCTACATCTTAGACTGGGAATATGCCGGGATGGGAGACGTTTATTTCGACCTGGCAAACTTCTCCGACCACCACGAATTGTCAGATGAACTAGATCGCTGGTTGCTGGAATGTTATTTTAGGGAAGTGACAGATAAGCAAATAGCCCATTTGAAAATCATGAAGGCTATGTCCGACTTCCGCGAAGCGATGTGGGCGCTAGTTCAAATCGGCATCTCTGAACTCAGTTTTGACTATCGTGGCTATGCCAACAAATTCTTTGCGCACGTATTCGAAAATATAAGCGACCCACATTGGGGTCAATGGATCAAGGAGATGAAAAAAAATGGCTGATTTTCCTTCACAGGCTCAAGTTGTCATCATTGGTGGTGGAGTCGGGGGATGCAGTATTGCGTATCACCTGGCTGATCTGGGCTGGACAGACGTGGTTGTCCTGGAACGCCATGAGCTGACCGCCGGCGCTACCTGGCACTCCGCTGGTCTCGTCGGCCAGTTGCGCTCGGATGCCAATCTCACCCGCATGATGTCCTACAGCACCGACCTTTACCGCCGTCTGAAAGACGAAACCGAGCAGGATACCGGTTGGCGTGAGGTTGGCGGCATCCGCCTGGCTTCTTCCACGGAACGCATGGAAGACTTGAAAAAGCTGGTCGGCATGGCACGCTCATTCGACGTGCCCATTGAACTGATTTCACCAAAAGAAGCCCACGATATGTTCCCTCTCATGTCGCTGGATGGCGTTCTCGGAGCAGCGTATACGCCCAACGACGGTGTGATCGACCCCACCGGTCTGACTATGGCCCTGGCCAAAGGCGCTAAGAATCGCGGTGTGAGATTCTTCGATGAGACTGATGTCACCGAAATCAATCTGAAAGACGGGCGCGTAGCGGAGGTGGTCACCAGCAACGGCACGATCAAGACCGAGATTGTGGTCAACGCTACCGGGCAGTGGGGCGGCGAAGTGGGCAAGATGGTCGGCCTGAACCTGCCGGTGGTGCCTATGGCCCACCTTTATATCATCACCAGACCCATCGATGGCGTGGGGCATAACTTCCCCACCCTGCGCGACCCAGACCTGCTAGTCTACTGGCGTGAAGAAGTCGGCGGTCTGATCACCGGCGGCTACGAGCGCGATCCAGTTCCCTTCGGGTTGAACGGCATCCCCAAGGATTTCAAATATAAATTGCTGCCCCCAGATTGGGATCGTTTCACTCCCTTGATGGAAAACTCCATCAAGCGCGTTCCAGCGATCGAAACGGCCGAGATCATCCAATTGCTCAACGGCCCCGAGGGCTTCACCCCCGATGGTGAGTTCTTGCTGGGTCCCACCGAGGTGAAAGGTTTCTGGGTAGCCTGCGCTTTCTGCGCCCACGGGCTGGCCGGCGCCGGTGGAATTGGCAAAGCAATGGCCGAATGGATCATCTATGGGCATCCCGAATGGGATCTTTGGCATCTGGATGTGCGCCGCTTTGGCTCGAACTACGCCAGCCAGGATTATATCGTCAAGCGCACCATCGAAACCTACTCGAAGTATTACGACATCAGCTATCCACAGAGTGAACGCATCTCCGGGCGCAACCTGCGCCTCTCTCCCACCTATCATCGCTTGCGCGATCTGCGCGCTTCCTTTGGCGAGAAATCTGGCTGGGAGCGGGCAAACTGGTTCTCTATCTACGAAGAGAAAGCCAATCATGGGCACGAACCCAAAGGTTGGGCCAGGCGCAACTGGTCGCGGGCCATCGGCTACGAGCATCTTCAGACCCGTGCGAATGCCGGCCTGTTCGATGAAACCTCCTTCAACAAATTCGAGGTACGCGGGCCGGGTGCGCGGGCATTTTTGCATTACTTGTGCGCCAACGATATTGACCAATCTGTGGGAGATGTGGTCTACACACAAGCACTCAACCAGAGCGGCGGCATTGAGTGCGATTTCACTGTGACCCGTTTGGCTGATGATCGTTTCTTTATCGTTACTGGCACTGCTGTTGGGGTACACGATCTGTCTTGGCTGCGGCTGAATGCCCCTGATGACGGGTCGGTAATCATCGATGACGTAACCCCAGGGTATGCTTGCCTGGGGCTGTGGGGACCGAAGGCGCGCTCCATTTTGCAAAAGACCACAAAGGATGATGTTTCCAACGAGGGATTCCCCTATATGACAGCCAAGAAAATCACCACCGGCGACGTTCCTGTGCTGGCTATGCGGGTTACTTACGTGGGTGAATTGGGCTGGGAGTTCTACGCCCCCATGGAATACGGCCTGCGCCTGTGGGACACCCTGTGGGAGGCCGGGCAGCCCGAAGGGTTGGTGGCCGCCGGTTACCGAGCCATCGACACCCTGCGACTCGAGAAAGGTTACCGCTATTGGAGCGGCGAGATTTCCCCCGACTACACCCCCTACGAAGCGGGACTGGGCTTTGCCGTCAAGCTGGATAAAGGTGACTTCATCGGGCGCTATGCCCTGCTTGAACAGAAAGAAGCCGGCCTGCGACGAAAACTGTGCTGTATGACCCTGGAAAATGATCGAGTGATTGCCTTTGGGAATGAACCTATTCGTACCCGAGGCAGTGATGAAATCGTAGGGTGGGTTGTCTCAGGTGGATACGGTTACTCCGTCGCCAAGAGCATCGTTTATGGTTATCTGCCAATCGAATACGCCACAGTCGGCACTGAACTAGAAATCGAGTATTTTGGCGAGTCTATCGGCGCAGTGGTCGAGCAAGAACCGCTGTGGGATCCGGGAGGAAAGCGAATTAAGGCATGAGAAAGTAAATCAGTAAATCAGGAATCAGTAGACCGGTTATCCTAATTTACTGATTTACTGATTTACTGATTTACTAGTTTACTTACTTTATGAGGAGACCACCATGATCGAAAGCCCAATAGAACGTTTACTCAAAACGAACCCCGACATGGAAATCTGGTGGGATTCTTCTCCCCTGGTTTTTGAATCGTGGATTCAGAAAATGCTGAACGAAGCTGAACCGGATCAGAGGCCAATATTGGAGGCCCAACTCCGGCGATTGTATGTTGCCGACGATCCTGCCAAAAGTGTTTTCCGCGGTTGCACTACCAATCCGTCTCTCTCTTTGCAAGCCGTCAAAAGCGAGCCTGAATTTTGGAATGCTTGGATTGACGATTTGATCCGCGCCCATCCTGACCGCAGTCAAAAAGAACTTTTCTGGCTTACGTACAAAGAAGTCGTGAAGCGGGGCGCCGAGATGTACATGCCCATCTTCGAGGCTTCCCAGGGACGATTTGGCTGGATATCAGGCCAGTTGGACCCCCGCTTGGTCACGGAAACGGAGCAGATGATCGCAGACGCCCAGGAACTGAGTGCCCTCAGCCCAAACGTGATGATCAAAGTCCCGGCCAGCATGGAGGGTATCGAGGTGGTCAAGGTGCTGACTTCGAAGGCTATTGCAACCAACACCACGGTGTGCTTTACGCTGCCGCAAATCCTGGCCTCGGCCAATGCTGCCATGGAAGGCGTAAAGATTGCCCAACAAAACGGGGTGGACTTGAGCCGCTGGCGGGCTGTCATTACCATGATGATTGGGCGGCTGACGGAGCACCCAACGCTCGATGTGCAGGCTGAACGCCGGGGTCTCAAGGTCTCTCGGCGGGAAAAACACTGGCTGGGCATTGCAGTTTTCCGGCGCGCCTACCGTCTCCTGAGAGATGGAGGTTATGTTAGTAAGATGTTAGTCTGTTCAATGCGGAACGGGCCTCTCGTGGCCGGAAAGATGCGCTTTTGGGATGTGCAAAAACTTGCCGGTGGAGATATCGTCTACACCATGCCACCCTATGTTTTGGAGCCTCTATTTAAGTCTGGCAACGATATGATCTTTCAATCTGAAATAGAAAACGAGGATGTGCCCCAGGCGGTGATGGACAAGCTGTTGAAGATTCCGTACTGTATCCATGCCTATGATCCCAACGGGCTGGCGTTAGAACAGTTCAACGATCATCCGGCCACCCTCTATACTGTGGAGGGTTTCTCTAATGCGGCCGCGGGCCTCGAAGAGTACGTTGGGCAGCGAATGGCTGCGGTGAGGAAACAGGTATATGAGTAAACACGGACGGTAGATTGGTAGATTGGTAAACTGGTAAATTGGTAAATTGGTAAACTGGTAAATTGGTAAACTGGTAAACTGGTAAATTGGTAAACTGGTAAACTGGTAAATTGGTAAATTGGTAAATTGGTAAACTGGTAAATTGGTAGATTGGTAAACTGGTAAACTGGGTAGCATCCTTCCAAATCTACCAACATACCAATATACCAACCTACCAACCTACCA
>JBDRGC010000059.1:0-2731 GCA_043818215.1 Chloroflexota bacterium
TCCTTTCGCCGCTATGCGGCACTTAGTTGTAAGGCTGGGTTGGTCACGTCAGATCAGGGGCATGGATAACGCGTATGCGTCTGCGTTATCCCAAACCGGGAAGCTGTCTTCGTCCTGCCACAGGCCATTCGCCTTCATCATATATTCATCATAAGCATGGGCAACGATTGTCCCCCAGTTGCCAGACGAGAAGGCTCGGCGGGCAGCCGACCCCAGGAACCAATCAGTAATATGAGGCGCAAACCAGGATTCAGTTGGATACATCCGCTGCACTTCAGCAGCGGCAATGGTCAGCCACACACGGGCCAGCTTCGGGCCAGGTTCGTTATCCCAGCCAGCTTCGGCGATAGTTCGTTGAAAGACGAAATCTATCAAGCCGGTATCCACGCCTACATCGACGTACCTGTCGTAAAATTGCCTTGATCGCTCGTGCGATTCCCATCGATGTTCCAGTCCCCCCTTACCGAAATGTGCGAACCGCTTTGACAGCACTTTTTCAGGGGTGCTTGTCACTAAAGGCATTGTGCTTGTCACGCTTTGTACAACACGCCCATTTAGTAGAATTGCGCCGCCTTTAATATGCACATGGACGTAAGGTTCGGGGGGAGTGAAAGGCAATGTATTCTGTTTGGTTGAGTCGAAAATTACTTTCGTTCCAGGGTACGCCAATATCTGGCGCACCGTTATATCTCCATCCAGGTTCAATTTGATTTCAGGGTAAGGTAATGGATCAAACAGATATGCGTACATGGTTTCCTCCAAAAGAAAAGCGGGCTGCGCCCGAAAAGCGCAGCCCGTTTTGATAGATGTTCCTTCAGGTTACTATTCCTTCGTTTTCATAGGCATGACCATCTGAAGAAACGTGTCGTTGTCTACAGGGCGAATTACACATGCGCCCTGCGCCGACATGGTTTCCAAAACCACGCTAGGGGTCTTGACCGCCTTCAGCGCGTCTTGCAGGAAACGGACGTTGAATGCCGTAGTCACGGCCCCGCCATTGACGACGGCATCTACCACAGAGTTAGTCCCCCCCGTTTCTGCCGATTTGCCGGATATGACAATCCGATCAGTACCATCGTCGTCGGTGGGGAAAATATTTACCATGGCACTGTAGTCGCCATCTCGCGCGAATATGTTGGCTTGTTTGCAAGCCGTTAGCAAATCGCTTGTGTTGACAGTCGCTTGGGTATTGTGCGCACAGGGGATGATTTGCTGGTAATCAGGGAACTCGCCATCGATGAGCAAAGACGTCGCTTCAATGTCAGGTGTCCGAAAGACCACCAGGTTATTTGCTGCCAGCATACTCATACTGACGGTCTCGTCTCCCCGAAGGATGCGGGCCAATTCGCTGAGCGACCGCACAGGGACAATGACCCGGAAAGGCTTTACGTCTTTAGGCGTGTTACCCGGTACCAGCGTGCATTTCGATAGGCGAAAGCCATCTACGGCAACGAGAGTCAGTGTATTGTTGTCATCCAACCCAATGAGGACACCGTTCAAGACAGGCCGACCTAAGTCCGAGGATGCTGCGAAAGCCACCTGCTGGATGGCCTCTTTGAGGTCGGCGGCTGCTATCTCGATTGCGCTGCCTTCAGATATGCGGGCTGGGGGAAAATCGTTGGCTGAGATGCCTTTGACTTTGCCTTTGGCAACCGCGTCGCTGACCTTCAATGTTTCAGTCTTAGCTGTCAGACTTAGTTCAATCCGGTCTGACATTGTTTTGACCAGTTCGGTGAAGGTGCGGGCCGGAACCGTGGTGGAGCCTTCTGCCTCGATATTGGCGCCGATCCAGCAGGTGATGCCCAATTCCAGGTTGGTGGCTGAGAGACGCAGGCGTCCACCATCGGATGCGACCAGGACGTTCTCTAATACCGGCAGAGAACTGCGTAGGGAAGTGGCACGTGAGACAATGCCCAAACCAAAAGCCAGATTTTCTTGAAGTACGGATACTTTCATGGGAATTACTCCTTAACTTAGAATGCGCAAGCCGATGAGTTGATCTCATTAGCCTGTTGATAAAATAGTTGGAAAAGAAAAGACCGCATCGGCGGATACCAATGCGGTCTTTGAATTGTAGGCACTCTGTGATCAGGCGGCTTGTAATTCTTCTTGTAGCTCGCCCATCAACTCCGCCGCCCACCTATCTGTGTTGATCCATTCCTCGGTTTTTGCGGTGAACACAACCGCGCCACCGCCGAAGGCTCCCACACGGGGCTTATCACAGGTGTGGGCAAACTCGATGCTGGCAACCGCTTGGGGCCGCCAGCGTCCGAAGAACATCTGTACCAGACGGACGGCTTCTTCGATGTCGCCGCCATCATCGTCGTGAACCCAGATGGCATCACGGTCAATAGTGATGCTTGGCATGATCTCGCCGCGGCTGTCGTAATGCCGTTCTGCCAGTTTCAAAGCGCGTTCACACCAGACCTTTTCTTCTGATGTGAGATTCTCGGCCACAAAAGACGAGTATTGAGTATAGAAATTAGCCATTTCGTTCATCCATTTCAGATTGAATACCAAATATTTGACAAGCCTGACTCTCGACTTCGTCAGCCCGATCAGTGGCAACGAGGCATGACCACCTCTCGCCATACGTTCTATATCGCCAAAACATGGGAAGCCAAGGCGCATTTTCGTTATCTGGGTGAACTGCGTAAACGAAAGTCAGCCAGTAAGGTGTGTCGTTCTCTCGCCACACGTGGGGCTTTTTGCGCCACTCCTTTCGTCGCCG
>JBDRGC010000060.1:0-6215 GCA_043818215.1 Chloroflexota bacterium
CGCCACCCGCCACCCGCCACTCGCTACCCGCCACCCGCCACCCGCCACTCGCCACTTGCTTCACACATCCCGCTGCACCCCTGCACCATCCACCACCCACAACTCGGTAGCGAAGCGCTGGATGAAATAGCGGTCATGCACTACAGCCAGCACGGCGACCTCGAATCCTGCCAGGGCTTGTTCGAATCGCTCGCGGGAGGGGATATCGAGGTGGTTGATGGGTTCGTCGAGCAGCAGGAAATTGCAGCCCTGGGCGACCAACTTTGCCAACACCAACCGGGAGCGCTCGCCGTAGCTCAAATCACGCGTGGGGCGCAGGGGGTCGTCACCGCTGAAAAGGTAATAATGCAAAAATGAGCGCGTCTCGGTGTGGTTGAAGGGGGAGACTTGCTGGATAGTCTCGACAGCGGATTTCTGGGGGTCGAGCAATTCTTGTTCCTGGGACATATAACCCAATTTCACACTGGAACCGAGGGTGGCGCGGCCTCCCAGGGGTGGCAGCCGTCCTGCGACGGTGCGCAGCAGGGTGGTCTTGCCGCAGCCGTTGGGGCCGGTGAAGGCGATGCGTCCCCCCGCCTGGATGTGCAGGTTCAAGCCGGTCAGCAGCGGGTCACAGCCGGGGTAACCGATGGATAAGTTCTCGATAGTCAGCACATCCCGTCCCAGGTGGGCTGGTTGGTCGAATTCGAGCTTCATCTGCCAACCCGGTTTGGGTTTCTCCACCCGTTCATCCGAATCCAGAAAGCGGTCAAATTTTTTCTCGCGGGACTTGGCTTTGCGGGCTACTTTTTTGGCGTAGCGGCGCATACCCGGATCGCGGGATGTGGTTGTGATTTCGACATTGCGGGCATGTTCTTTGGTACGAGCAATATCCTGTTTCATGCGGCGGATTTCGTAAACCTGGTCACGGTAGGCAGCCCATTGTTTGTCGTGCTGGCGCAGGTATTGTTCCATATAGTCGCTGTACCTGCCATCGTAGGCTTTGAGCGTATGCTTCTCTGGGTTCAGGTCGAGAATGCGGGTGATGGTGCGCTCCAAAAAGGTGCGGTCGTGGGACACTATCAGGGCTGCACCGTGGAAATCTGCCAGCCAGTCTTCGAGCCATTCCAGCATGGCGATATCGAGGTGGTTGGTGGGTTCGTCGAGCAGCAGCAATTGGGGGTCGCCGAGCAGCACCAGCGCCAGCGAGAGTCGCGTTTTCTGTCCGCCGCTGAGGGCGCTCACGGGCAGGTCATCGGGGATATCATCCAGGCCGAGGGAGGCGAGAACCGACGACAGACGAGTAACCGCCGATGGCTGTTGGAGACGGTTGAGTATAGAGTCGTATTCGGATTGTAGCTTGGTTTGGTTGGGGTTAGCGGCCAATGCGGTGGCGAGACGCACGAGTTCGGCTTCGACACTTTCTTTGGTAGCGGGCGCGCCGGCGGCCTCTCGGATGAGGGATTTGACGGTGGAGTTTGGGGCCGAGTCAAACCCCTGGGGGAGGTAACCCACCCTCAAATTCGATGGGGTGAGGCTCACAAGCCCGGAATCGGGAATCTCCTCCCCGGTGAGAATCTGCAGGAGGGTGGTCTTCCCGCAGCCGTTAGGGCCGATCAATCCAACACGTTGGCCGGAGTTGACGCTGAAGGAGACGTTATCCAGTATTTTATTTATGCCGTAGAATTTGGAGATATGGTGTGCGGTTAGCATGTGACGTAGTCCTGTAGAAAACAAAAACCGAGGGTCACGCCCTCGGCTGTTATAGCGATGAATCGCCAGGTATGAACAAAATGTTACGGCGATGAATCGCAACTGCGAACAAATCGGAAACAGCGGGTCAGTGCCCGAAAGATATGAGGATTTCTACAGGTTGTCCGTCATTACATGCGCTCCTTGAATGAAGTTCGGGGAGATTATAACATGGGTTGTAACTACTCAGCCAGTCCCCCTGACCCCCCAACCCTTCGACAGCGCTCAGGACAGGCTTTGGGGGGAACCCGTATTACGCAGCCCATTTTTTTGAGGGGATACCTCAGTACTCAGACCAATTTTGGGGGGAACCCGTGTTGCTTCCCCCAGGATTGGGGGGCAGGGGGGCGCTTCGGGCGTTGTTTAGCCAGATTCATTCTCTACCTGAGCAGTCATCATGCGTTATAATCACTGTGCCATGTTATTGAAATCTCTTGCCTCCCTTTTGCAGCGAAATTGCCGGCTGGATGTCAACCAGCCTGTGCTCGTGGGAGTCTCCGGCGGGGCAGATAGCCTGTGTTTGCTGGATATATTGAATCGCCTCCGCTACCCGGTAGTGGTTGCCCACTTCAACCATGGCCTGCGCCCCGAGGCGGACGCTGACGCGCGCGGGGTGAGGCTGATTGCTGAAAACCGAAACCTTCCCTTCACCCTCGGCAGCGAAGATGTGGCCGCCTTCGCCGCCGGGCTTAGCCTTTCCATCGAGGAAGCCGCCCGCATCACGCGCTACCGCTTCCTGTTTGCCCAAGCCCGCAAACTCAATGCCCAGGCCGTTGCCGTGGGGCACAACGCTGACGATCAGGTCGAGACGGTGCTGATGCACCTGCTGCGCGGCGCCGGCCTGTCCGGGCTGAAAGGAATGTCCCCTCGAATGCTTCCCAACCCCTGGAGTCAGGATATTCCCCTGGTGCGCCCGCTGCTCTCCGTGTGGCGGGATGAGATTTCGGCCTACTGTGACGAGCGCGGCCTCAGCCCCATTTTCGACCGCAGCAATCTGGATACAACTTTCTTCCGCAACCGCCTGCGCCACGAGCTGATTCCGACGCTGGATGATTATGTCCCCGGCGTGCGCAGACGGATTTGGCACACGGCTCAGATATTGGCGGGAGATCACGCCGTGCTGGAGCAGGTCGTCACCGGAGCGTGGGAGGCCTGCGTGGTGGAGCAGGGGACAGGCCACGTGGCTTTTGCCCCCGACTCATTGGCGGCCCAGCCGTTGGGTGTGCAGCGTCGCCTGATGCGCCGGGCTATCGGAGAACTGCGCCCCGGCCTGCGAGACGTGGATTTCGATATCGTCGCCTGGGTGCTGGAATTTTTGGCCTGCCCCACCAGCACGCGGCAGCGCGACTTGGCTTTGGGGCTGCGGCTATTCTACGAGGGGGGGCGGTTGTATTTAGTGTTGTGGGAGGCCGATCTGCCCCGCAGCAATTGGCCCCAGATTCCGGCGGGCGAGGTGCTCTCGTTGGCTGTGCCGGGAGAAATATTGCTGGGGGGGGGCTGGCGGCTGCGGGCGGAGGTAGTTGCGGCCTCGGATTCTATCCGTGCGGAGGCGCGAGGGAACGAGAATCCCTATCAGGTCTGGCTAGATTTTGGGGACCAGCAGCCAACCCTCCACCTGCGCACCCGCCTCCCCGGTGATAGGTTCCAGCCTTTGGGGATGGGATGTCGTTCCACAAAATTATCGGATTTTATGATCAACGTCAAAATCCCCCGGCGGGCGCGGGCGGGATGGCCGCTAGTCTGCGCGTGGAATGAAATCGCGTGGCTGCCCGGATTCCGCCTGGCACACCCCTTCCGCTTGACGGGGAATACGCGGCGGGCAGTGCATCTGCGCTTGAGTAGAGATTAGTGCTCTCACAGTGACGTTTGGAGAATATCCGGCGGGCTAAAATAATATGCGAAAATTTATAGTTGCCCTGGTTTTGATGTCCGGCGTGATGTTTGTCATTACCCGCTTTGCCGAAATTGGAGACATTGGCGAGACGCTCCAACGCGGCGACTGGCGGTTTTTATCCCTGGCGGCTTTAGTGGAAGCGATTTGGATTGTTAATCTTGGGGCCTCATTTGAAGCAATTTATCGTTCCATAGGCATCAACGAAAATCTAGGGCGGTTAACCTTGATGGCCTCGGCGGCTAATTTCGTCAATATCGTAGCACCTTCTGCGGGGGTGGGAGGTATTGCCGTATTCATTGCCGAAGCCCGGGCGCGGGAATATTCCGTTGGGCGCGCTACTGTGGCCTCGACGCTTTTTGTGCTTTTCGACTATTTCGGTTTTTTTGTCATTCTTACGTTGGGGTTTGTGGTGCTCATCCGACGCGATAAAGTTACCATCCCCGAAGTTACTGCTGCCATTTTCTTGGTGCTGATCGCCATCAGTTTGGCAACACTGCTCTATTTAGGGGCTTATTCGGAGCAAAAGCTGGGACGCATCTTGGCCTGGCTGGCCCGGTTAGTGAACCGTATTGCGAAGCCCTTTCGGCGTCACAGCCACAATGCATATCTTTCCGAGGAACGCGCTTACTCCTTCGCCAGTGAAATCACGGAGGGACTACAGGAACTGAAATACAATCCCAAAACCCTGATCGTCCCAGTAGTTTTGGCTCTCAACGGAAAAGTGTTGATGATTTTGGTGCTTTTGTGCGTTTTTTTGGCCTTCGAAGTCCCCGTATCTATCGGAACGCTGATTGCCGGATTCTGTATTGCCAATTTATTTGTGATTGCTTCCCCCACGCCATCCGGGGTCGGAATTGTCGAGGGGATGCTCACGCTGGCACTGCACTCGTTTTACATTCCGCTGGGGGCCTCTGCCGTTATTGCTATGGTGTATAGAGGGTGTACGTTTTGGCTGCCGCTGTTCTTTGGGATGATTGCCTTCCATCGGGTTGGGCAGACTCAAAATGCAGATTCCGAATGATGCCTGTAGGTCGAATTTCCAAATCCGACCTGCTAAAGGCTGGATTTGATTGCGATGTTGCCGGTGGGATTTTTCCCCTGTAGGTCGAATTTCCAAATTCGACCTACGAAAGGCTGGATTTGATTGCGATGTTGCCGGTGGGATTTTTCCCCTCAGATGGCATGATGCCCAGCATAACGGTTTGGTCATCTTTGCGAAGTTGCAGGCGGGCAAAGTCAATATCTGACTGGCTCGAAAAGGGGACGTATTCGGTGATCTCCCAACCGTGGGCTGGGGCTTCTCGCAGGTAGAATGCTTGCAGAGCATCAACTCTGCTGAGGCCCTCGTAAGCCCGCCAGTGTTCGGGATCGGCTATGTCGGGCAGAATAGTGTTGGGGTCAGCGGGGGTGTAGTTGGGAGGCAGCGGCAGCCCGACTTGATTGGTGGCAATACCGCTGGCGCGCTCGACAAAACGCAGGCTGGAAATGATTTGGGTGGCGAGGGGTTCGAACCAAGCACGCTCTTCTTTCAGGTGAACGACCATAAAATGTAGAATAGTGGCCTCGCGCGCCAGGATGCCGGCCCACAGGCGTTTGTCATTTTGTTTGGGCAGCACGATTTCCACCTCGAAGCCGGACGCGCCGCCCATCTGCCAGGGAGCAGCCCCCACATTTTTAGCGCCCAGCATGACTGCAAGTTTACCCACGTGTTGCCCCCACAGAAGTTCGATTGGCTGGCGGGCGCCATTCCACTCGCCTCGCACCAGCAAATGCCCCAGTGTAGGGCCGGCGTAATCCGGAGTCAGGGACTCGGGGATGGCGGCAAATCCCTCCGTATCTTGTATGCTTTTGTGAGTCCACTCGTCGGGGTAGGTTAATTCGTACCCCCAGAGTTTGTGTTGGAATATTGTCATGGGATGGGATTATTAGTGATGATGTTCGAGCGCATTTCACAGTCCCCTGCCCCTTATATGCACCTTATTATTGATGTAAAGATAATGTTCTTGACTCCGCTTAACCAGATGTCATTGCGAACCGACGCTTTTCGGTGAAGCAATCTCCTTCTCGCCAAGGATGAGATTGCTTCCCTTCGACACACTCAGGGCAGGCAGCGGTAAGGCTGCTTCGCAATGACAGGCTGAGTCGAAATCTTTTTCTTGAAGTCAATAGAATGCTACGCGAAATCGAAAACGGGGGTCTGAATAGTCCGAACGGGTGTTTGTTGTCCTAGAATGATGCGTTGTAAATTCTCAACTGTCGCCGGTGAGAAAAGCTGTTCGCCTGTTTCAGCATCTACACGAGCGGGCACATTTTCGACAATATAGAAATTCCCATCTTTGAATACAGTGTAAGTAACTTCCCTCTCTACCAATTTTTCACTTCTGTTTCCAGCAGACATAGTTTATCTCCTGGCTGCACTGAAAAAACTCTCTTACCGCGGAGAACGTAGAGAACGCAGAGAAAAACCTAAAACCAAGTTTAGGAATTCATGCCAGAATCTGAGCAAAGTTCCGAAATCTTAAACTGATTTTCAATAATCTCAGCGATCTCCGCGTGCTCTGCGGTGAAATAACCTTTTTTCAGTGGACTC
>JBDRGC010000061.1:0-26783 GCA_043818215.1 Chloroflexota bacterium
GTCAATGTCATTTAGTTAAGACCAAGTAGTGCTGGTTGAGTAGGTTCGGAGCTTGCGGAGAACCGTACACTTGCACCTGCGGCAAGTGCAGGTGTCGAAACCAAACGGGATTGCCAAAAGACGTTGTTTTCACGAAAATCCGCTTGGTTTCGATACGCTGCGCACTCAACCGGCGCTCACGTTTCACTAACTTAATGACATTGAGTGGTCGGCGGTCGGCGGCCGGCGGTCAGCGGTCAAGCTACAGCCTGCTCCAGTTCGGTGGCGTATTTGAGCAGACGCAGGCCTTCCAGCCGCAGCACTTCTGGGAAGATGGCTTTGTAGATATTGCAGTTGGGGGATTTGAGATCGTAACGGCCGGTGGCGCGGTGGGTTTCGAGGGGGCAGCCGCCCGCGCACCAGAGTTTCCACTGGCAGTCGCGGCAGCCTTGTTTTTCTTCGACAGAGATGTTTTGAATACCGAGCGTATCTTCACGCACCAATGCCAGGGGGTCGGCGGCGTGGATGTCCGTGACCGGCTGATCCATTTGCATCTGGCACTTGGCAACCCGTCCGTGTTGATCGAAGACCAGATAACTGTCTCCGACGCTGCATGTCCGCGTATGCGGTAATGCCAGGTTAGCCCGGTCAGCCAGGGATGCCAGCAAGCTGCGCTCCGGCAGGTTGGCTTCGACGACTTCGAAGGCGGCCATCATCCCGGCGATGATTTTCTCTTCCTCCAGTTGCAGGTCTTCGTGCGTCACCGAGAAATCGTTTTGGCGGTAGAAATTGACACTGAAAGGCAGATCGCGCTCCAGCACCCATGCGATGATTTCCGGCAGTCCCTCGGCGTTGCGTCCGCTGATAGTAATGGAAATATCGGGAACCAAATCATGGTCGAGGGCCAATTCGACTGCCTCGGCCACATCGTTGAAGGAGCCGCGGTCACCGACGTAAGGGCGTTGGGTGTTGTGCCAGTCGCCGATGCCGTCGAGGGAGATCATCAGGCGGAGATCGAGAGATTGGAGATTGGAGAGTAGAGATTGGGTGAGCAGAGTTCCGTTGCTGAGGACGACGCCGTCGAGTTCAAGTTCGTTTTCTTTGGCGAGTTGGTGGGCGTATTGGTGCAATTCCTTGATCAGTGTACTGCGTAAAAGCGGTTCGCCGCCGGCGTATTTGAACTTGACCCGCTGGTAGCCGTGCGCTACCGCCGAGCGGAAGGTGGCGTCAATCGCGGCGCGGCCCGTGGCGGAGGTCATGTCTTCGCTGGCGTGGGGGAGGTAGCAGTAGGAGCAGCGCAGGTTGCAGCGGTCGGTGAGGTGGAGCCAGGAGGCGAGGACCGAATTGCGAATAGCGAGTGGCGAACACTTGCACCTGCGCTGCGCTCCGTCGCAAGTGCAGGTGTGGCGAATGGCAGTTAGAGAATCTTCGCGCAGCAATCCTGCCGCAGCCATTTTGTACAAAGCCTGAGTTTCATCTTTTCCCAATTGAAGTGTGTCAATAGTTTGTGAACTCTGGAAGCGCGACCAGAGATCATAAGCGGGTTGGTTGAGCACTGCCAGGGAAACGCTGCCACCGGGGGGAGCAAATAGTCCATGCCAGTCGCCGGGGAGGGTGATGCGGGTTACATCCTTTGCGGTGCGCCAGGGACCGTTGAGGTCGGTGGAGGAGATGGAGGGGCAGGGGGTGTGGGCGCAGGCGCAGTCAGAGTCAGCAGGGTCGAGTCGTAGGAAAGGATGACTATTTTCAACACAAGCACAATCTGAGTCCGTGGCTTCGGAAAGAAGCGCGAAATGAACCAGTGGAGAGGCAAAACTGGAAGACATGAAATGACCACCTTTACAACAGAAGACAGAGATATATCTGCTATTGTAGCATTAATTCTTGCGAAAACACAACAAACTTCTGGCAATCACTTACAATTTCTGACACCTCGATAATAAAACGAGCGCGGCCCTGCCGCGCTCACGCTTCGATGTTTTTGATTTTTCCAGTCACAAGATACGAATCATTTCCAACATTTCATTTTCAAACCTGTCAGTCTGTCCAAATTCAAGTGTCTGAAATAGACGAATTGCGCGCTTATTATCAAGTCGAGTCCATAGTCGTAAATGTGTCAAGCATAGTTTTATCGCCCACTTAACGGTGGACTCAAGCATATCTTGTCCAATGCCATGGCCGCGGTGCCCCAACAACAGCGCCAGAGCGATTTCAGCACCTTGACCTCCCTCATCGGGAAAAGCACGGCACCATCCTACTATCTTCTCCTCATCCATAGCCACCAGCAACAAGTGGCACTTGCAATCTGGCTCTGCCAGTGCGTGTTCCCAAGCTGGGGTTGGCTCGTAACAGAGAGTGCGCATCCAGCGGCCTTCAGCGCAGACAATATTAATCGCCCGAATGAGCACCTCTCGATCCGCGAGGACGAACGCTCGCAACTCAATTAGCGAGTCTTCGCCATACTTCATAGGGACCAAAGTGCTCATTCAACACATCCCAGAACAGGAGATCCTCCACTAGGATGTCCTCTGGCAGCACTTCGCCGGGAGTACGGGTCACTGCCTCATAGATATTCAACATTTCACGAGGGTTGAATGCCCTGAGACGACCGTGTATCAAGTTCATAGCACGTGTGGTTTCCCAAAAATCCCTGGCTATCAAAGCATCATACTCGAAAGTCAGAGTAAACTGGCGAGCAGCCTCTTCCAGATCATTGGATGGCAGGCATTTGGATGAGGCTTCATAAGCGTCCAAAGCCTGGATACCGCGCAAGACGTGGGCACGAGCTAGCTGGCCGAAGATACCGAGAACTGTTTTTGCCTCGCGCTTTGGAAGACGTTGTTTGGTAATCTTGTACTCTGAGAGTTCCTGTTCTATTTCTTTCTCCAGGGACTGTAGCAGATCCAGTAACTGTTTATTCTTGCGAGCATAGTAATATAACCAGGCGCGACCAAGAGATGCATCCAGATAGGGTAGCCACAGACCACGTTCTCGAGCTTTACCTGCTGCTTGCTGCAGGCGCGTTTCTGCGCCGGAAAGAGCCTCATCTATGTCCAGGCCTTCCAAAAGGAGTCGGCGGCAGAACTGGCGTAGTGTAACACCCTCCTCGTAAAGCGCTCTGATCTCGCGTTCAGGTTCGGGAATCTCATTGGTGAAGATACGATACGCTTTCCGGCTATGTTCCAGGGACTGATTTAGCAATCCCTTTCTCTCCGTCGAACTTTCGACCTGCTCCGGCTCGGCTCTGAAGCGGCTAAGGGCCGCCAACGATAAACGGGCTAATCCTTCGCCACGGCGGAAACCCAGCAGGCGCGCTAAGTCAAGGGCCTGCTCGGCATAGCCTCGAGCCTCGCGATAGTTTCCAGCATAGATCTCGATTTCGGCAAGAGTCGCTAGCGAGAGCACCACAGGCCCGCGTGGACCTAATCGTTTACGCATTTGGAGAGCATCGCGTCCTTGCCGACGAGCGATATCAAAATCGCCCTGCAGGCCCAAGACAAAGGCCAGATTATTAAGGGTATTCGCTTGTTCTACCTCCATGCCCAGATAACGCCAGTAGGGCAATGCTTTTTTGTACGCGTTAGATGCAAGGATAAATTGGCCTCGCACCCTGGCTAGGTATCCATAATTGTTATAAGCACGGGCAACGATGGCACTCCAACGCAGTAACTCTATTTCTGGGACTTCCATCACCTCCAGGTGTTTGAGAAAATAGTCGCTCAGTATGGTAGAAGCAGCCTCAAACTTACCCTCATAAACATGGACAAGCCCTTTCCAGGAGTCCAGGTCTTTTTTGATCAGATCACCACCAGCCTTAATCAAATGGGCCGCATCATCCCGTAATCGTTCTACTATCCTCAGAGCATCATCATATCGTTCTCGACTGACCATACGCTTGACCCAGCGTATGGCAGCATCAGGCTCAACGACTGCTAGCAACAAGTGATTAATCTCTTGAAAGCGAATGGTATCTCCCTGATCGTCCGCATGCTGGCGATCATCAATAAGCACACTCAATAACTCGCCACGAAGTTGCATGTCAAGACTTTCGTCGTTGGCAACTACAGCCTCTTCCGCATAGCGGAAGTAGGTCTGAAATCCTTTGGTCGGGTCACGCAATAATTGGTAGTGTAGATCCTCGACCAATGCGTCCTGCAGATTCGCACGGGCAGCGATCACTGCCTTCGGATCAGGCAGAACCGCTTTAGTGCTTTCTCCATAGAGCCCCGCGATCTCATCATATGCCCGATCAATGCGCTTTTTATAGTAGTCCCGAATGGCTTGATAGACGTGTTCTGCACGGACAACCTGCTCAGAGTGTTCCAACACGTGGCGACGAAGCAAATCATACATCTCGTCGTGCAGAAAGACACGATTGTCAGCCGGACGAATTTTGACGAATGACAAGTCGCGAATGCTATTAAGAAGCATTTGGGCTTGGCCTGTGTCCCACTTTCCATCGGTCATCAGACCAGTCACACGCGCCAAGAGTTCGGCATCCATCCCCTTGGGTGTCCATGCTAAGTTACGGATTACATTGTCGGCTGGGCGGCCAGTATCCAAGAGCAGTCGCACTAATTCGGCTTCTACTTGTTCACGAATCAGCCTGCGTTCTTGAGGGGATTTTTCTCGCGCTTCTGCCAGAGAGATAGTCAGTCCAGGCAAGAAACGTCCGCTTATGCTAAGATAATCAATCACAAGCGCAAGGAGAATCGGGCGGATCTCTGGTGAATGGTCTTGCTCATCATCACAGAGACAATTGAAAATTACCTGGCGTTGTTCAGCGGGTAGTATGCGAAGCCATTGAGCAGTTGCCGTATCACTCTCTTTCTCTGCAGCTATTGCTACAGCATCATAGTATAACAGGGCTTCCTTTTCAGAGAATCCACGTAAGTCAATCGGCACAAAACGCTTATCGCCAATTTTCTCCAGAGCACGGCGTAGGTCGCCCCTCTCTGGCCGCCCAGCTAATAAGATCACAGCGTTGTTAATATTTGGCAGGAAGTCTTTGAGCAACCAGTCGAGGATGGCTGGGCGCTCCTCCATCAGTCTGAGCGGTTGTTGGACCGGGTCACTCTCCAAGAGTAATCGTTCTGCCGTATCCAGTGCGAGCACGAGGCGTTTCTGTTCCGCGAACCGGTTAATCGCTCTCAGGAATAAATCAGTCAAATCTTTTCGACGGCTGATGATCTCTGCCAGCGACAGGCCCTCCTGTTCAGCCCGCGCCACTGCTTCCAACAAGTCGGCTTCCGCCCGTCCTAACTCCTCCCTGAAGAAGGTTGCGAACTCTCCCCAAACTTCGAGACAGGCTCCGATAAATCCAGATAGGCTATGTGTCCGCATGTGGTACAGGTCTATCAGGTCAGAGGCCATGAGCAATGGAAGGCCCTCAGGCAGATTAGCCAGCACATGCTGTATCAAGCGTGTTTTTCCGACGCCGCCCACGCCGCATATATAAATAATATAAGATTTCGACGTGTCCCGAATAGCTGCTTCTATTTGCCCGTATGCCTCGCTTCGCCCAACGAGTTCCGGTGTGGCCCGCGCGGTACGGTAGGTCTCGCGAAGGTGGTATTCGATTTGCGGTTCAAGTTGCTCCTCAAGTCCCTCGTATTCTTGCACCCACGTCTCGAAAAGCGCCACTGCCGCACCATGCAGTCTAACCCAGAGTTCAGGCCGCTTTCGCTTTCCATACCTGAGGGCAGCGGTAACGGCTGTCTGGATAGCTCTATCCATCACGTAACCACGCTCTTCTTCCATCCAGCGGGCAAAACCGTATTTTACGATCTCTTCACGGATTTGTCTGGCTGCAGCGAATCCCTGATCTTGGTAGCTCGGTTTTTCGTAATACGCTGCCAGCATCGCATTGATGCGTTCCTCGTCAAAAGCCTTCAGCACCGATAAAGCCTCAAGGTGCTGGCGCAACTTGTCCCCCTTATCTTCCGGTACTTTTTCAAGCAGGGCCTGAACGTTTTCCTCTACCCCATCAGAAAAGCCCATCGCCGCAAAATAGAAATTGCTTAATGGATAGCCGCCGCTGAGGCTGTGGATCACAAGATAATCATCTTCTTTAGGATCAACCACCTGCTTTTGGATCTGCCGTTTCGTATCCTCCGGGCTGAGAAATGGCAGCATCGGTTCGGGCGGCGGACGCAGTTCGGACGTTTTCCATGGGTAGGTGCGCCCTCGGCCAGCCAGCACTATTAACGTTTTTTGTTCAATCGCCACCGGGCCAAGCAAATAATCTTCGAATGCCCCCAACAACTCCCAGCCGGATTCGTAAACGTGATCAACCAGGCAAACCAGCGTTTGCTTTTCAAGAGAGTCACGCACCCTGCCCATGACTTCCCGGCTGATCTCGGCTGGCGACTCGCCCAATACCTTATCCTTCTCATCCGTGAGAAACAGGTGCAACGCTTGCAATGCCTCTATCACCGCTGAACTGGGATCCCGTTCAGCATATTTGTCAAGGTTTAATAAAAAGACACTCGCCTGGCGTGTGTTTTTTATCTCATGCTCAAGGTGTGCCAACAACCACGTTTTTCCTATTCCTCGCTCCCCCATAAAAGCAATTGTGCGCTTTTCGAGTGGATCGCCCTGTTGGAGCATCTGCACTCTTTCGAGTACGAATTCTATTTCGGCTCGCCGGTTGACGAACAGCCCCGGCGAATATTCCGGCGGTTTTATTTTACTCATAGGTGTTTCCTCCAAAAAAAGATACGCTATCGATCCGTGGCACGGTCGATAGCGTACAATCAGTTATCTTCAGGCCCTGGGGTTTGTTGCCCTGATACCATTGAATTGCAAATTCTACGTCTTCGGATTGCAGCTTTGGACTTATCCCCGTTCGCCGCGCGCGCTCGAATAATACCCGCCTGGTCAGAACAAGTATCTCCCTGGGAAGCGGGAGGGATGCTTTGGCAAGTACTGTCTCGATGTCTCGTATATCCGGCGATGCCAGTGGTCCCAGGCTGCCGTAAGCGCCCTCGGAGGCCACATAAACACGCCGCCGGACGACTTCGGCCAGCAGCGCGGGAGTCCATTCCAGGGCTACAATTTGGGATGCTTCGATAATGATAGGATATTCCCTTTCCAAGATCGGACGCGTCTCGATGGGGATGAAGGCTTTAAAATATACACGCCGCTTCGTCCACTCCGGAATAAACGGCATCAGGGAAGAAAGACAGTATACCGCCGCGGCGGGGTCGTCAGCCGTTTCACCCACGCCATCCAGGCCATCGAGCAAGATGTACACTGCCGGGAGGTGCAAAACGTCCAAAAGCACATCGAGCAGCCCTTCCCAGCGCGCCTCCGCCGGTGGAGAGAATGAGGACGATGAATGTGTGTGCTCCAAACCCTGGCAGAAATCCAATAACGCATCCGCATCGGGGGGATCGGGCGGCAGAGAAGCGGGGGGAAAACGTTCCCGCAGCGGGTTCAGCGTGCCCTCCTCCCGGCAAGGGGCCAGATAAGCGGCCAGCGGGCCGGGTAAGTTCCAATCCAGAGACTGGCGCACCGCTTGTCGACCAGCTTCATCCAGGCGCATGAACCAGTGGGGGCGATGGGCCAGTGTGAGCAATAAGTGCAGTGCGCCGGATCGAGATAGCGCGGTAAGGTGCTCATCCAAGGAAGGCTTCACATGGCCCCACTGCAAAAAGGGGAGCATGTAAGGAAGTGGGAAAGGGCGGTTGGTTTCCTGCCCGATCCAACACGCCTGAGCCACACGGGCGCGCAAGGCCGTTTTGCCTCCCCCGGCCAGGGCAAAGACGAAAGTTGGCCAGTCGCCCCAGGCAATCGCAAAAGCCTCGTGTCCTACCAGATAAGTGGAAAGGCGAGAGTCAGCCGAGGCTTCTAAATGAGAGAAAGGGTCAAAAGAAAAACCTACAGATTTCAGCCAACCGTGGACAGAATCTTCGGTTTCTCCCTGAAAGGGATCAAGAACAGAACTGGTTTGATTTATCGAAGACATAAGGTAGGGTGACACAGAGCAACAGCCGCAGACGTAAGAAACACAAAAACATGACGCGCTGTTCCCGCAGGGAAACGCTGCCAGGTTACAACATGCTTTGGGGATATATTAAAAACACCATAACCTCCCCTGATGCTCTCTCCTGGGAAAGATAAATCCGTTTTGGATAGATAACCTCAGTATACTCTGTACCCATCCAAGAAAATTCCATCTTCCGTGCAATAAGTTCACAGTTTTCTCACCAGCGGCTTACCAGTGTGACACCATGCCCCCGAACTGTCTGAAGCAACACCGGCTCAGAAGGATTGGGTTCAATCGCCTGGCGGATGCGGTAGATACTGGTATCTATTACGCCAATATATTCTTTAGGGGATTCATAGTGCTCATCGGCGTAAGAGTGCGGCACTTTATCTAAGCCGCGATAGACGAGGAAGTACAACTCGGCTTTGCTCACCAATGAGCCGCTATTCTGGTAGAGATACCGGAGCATTGCATAGGCTGTCGCGGGGAGGTCGTCCAGGGGAATGTCACGCCCCCCTACCCGAACCAGGAGAGCAGTCTCGTCCATCCAGAAGCGCGGCGGGTGTTGGCGGCACAGTTCGAGCCAGGTTTTTTGGTCTACCGGCGATGAAAGTTGGTGGATCAGGTAATGCCTGACCAACGGCTTTATCTGATCCAACCACTCCCTGGGTGAACCACCGCCCGCCCGCTCCAACCAGACCCCAACGGGTGCGCTGCACAACTGCTCCAGGGAGAAAGTTTCTATCCCTAAGGCCAAAGCCAGGCGCTTTTCCACCAGTTGCCGCAGGCGGGGCACATCCCATTGCAGGCGAACCCCGCCTATCCGCCGCCTTGCTACTCCTCCAGCGCGTATCACCATTGGTTCCAGATATGCGGGTAGCAATACTTTGAATACCAGACCTTGCTCAAATAATCCCAGCACAGAGAACAAAGCACGCAACTGCCGGGCCAGCCCGTCGGGGTCTCTCTCCGCCCACCCTTCCAGGCCGTCCATCATCACCCAGACCCCCGACAGCCCCAGCTTGCGCAGAGCGGGCAGCCATTCAACGACAAGCTGCTCTGAGGATGGGTGGTAGATCACGTCTTCGACCTGGGCATCTTGGATGTGGGCGAGCAAGGTTGCGCCAGAATCTGGGCTTTCGTCCAGGAGAGGGCCGAGACGCGCGGTCAGATTTCCCTGAATAGCCTTTCGAATGAACCAGATCATCTGGGTTTTGGCCCATTCGGGCAGCGATGCAAAGCGATTGGGTCGCTGGGCCAGGTACGCTGCCAGTGCCATCGCGCAGGCGTCCACCAGATGATCGGTCTGACGTTTGACCCCACTCACACTGATTGCTATATCCGGTGGACGCGGGATGGGACGCCAGTCTACCAACAGGTGCGTTGGTTCTCCATCTGCGACGCACTGGGCGCGCAAAAGTTTATAGATGGTCGTCTTTCCTGTTCCTAGACCGCCGAAAACGATCACTGAGTTTTCCCCGCGCATTCGGTTGAACTCCGGTGGGGGGACAAAACACTCCGCCAGCCAAGGTTCATCCTCGGCGCGCAGGAAATCAAAGACTTGCGGGCCAGGCATGATTTTGGGGTGTTCCACTTCTCGGGGGAAGTTCATCATGCATCCTGAGTTTTGGACGACAAAGGTCCGAGAATGTCATCTAACGACCGTGCCGATAATTTGGCTTGATTCTTACCAATCCAGCGTAGTAATTCGTTACCTTTGCGGATCAGTCCAGCTGGAGTGCCGCCGGAGGCAGCGACCAGACGGTCATCAGGATCGAGTCGCCTCGCCACTGGATCGCACCAGGAGGCAAGGCTGTCTTCGCCACATTGGCCAAGTTCACTGTGAAGTATGTACGCTAACAAACTCGGATAATTCTCTAAAGCAATAGTCCAATCCCATCGCAACATTATTATATGCGCATCCTCAAAAGCCAGTAAATCATTACAATCCTTCTCTGTAAATATTTTGGTGAAAATATCCGCATCAGCTAGTACATGGATCAAGTCAGGAGATACGAATCGACGTTGTTTTTGGGTTGCTGGTGAGATTGTCAGCAAATCCAAGATCAGCACAGTGTTATGAAAATCCTCTGGATGGATGTTTTCCAACCAGTACAGATACTCTTCTTCACCAAGCGATCTGTTTACCGTGATCCCTTCAAGCGCTTCTTTGATCCTTCTCCGCATTTCTATCCTATTATCAAGTGTATCTTTGGGTCCGGCACCTTTCAATTGAAACAAGATATCTTGCGTCTGTCCGTAGAATAACGCGAGTATATAAGTTTGTTTTACCCGTATTGATTCCTCTGCCAAATTATAAGCATTCGGATTGACAGCGAAATAATGCAAAAGTGTCCAGGCCACTGCTTCTGCCACATCCTCGACCTGTAGCTCAGTGGATACAGGCCAATAAACTGGAAAAGCATCTTTCATCCGAAAACTGTGGCGGATGAGCATTAAGGCCGCGACCTTCTGATGTTCAGCACTGGGTATGTTACACACCACTACCGGTTTAGCTCGGTGCAGTTGGGCAGAGTTTGACATAAAAAAATAATTAGTGTCTATTTCTATTGAATTGTCATATACAAATTCAGCAGCAAATGGATTACAACGAATACCAAGAAACTGAAGACCAGCATCAATTTCTTTATCGAAATCTCTCTTTTGTTGATCGCTTCGACCTTTAGTAGTTGACTTCATCTCATGCCTGATTCTTTTCCTTATATGATAACGCCTTTGCTCCAATGCTCTTTCTTGTTCTAATGTCCAGTGTTCTTCAGCTTGTTCACGCTTTTTCTGCACTCGATCTTGCTGTACATCCTTCCATTTGCTCCACTGCTGCAACCCAAAAACCACCATTGTTCCGATCAGTGCTCCAACTGCAACTGGCGTTCCTAAAGTTAATTCCAGAAAGTGTCGCCACCTCGCGATCCTTTTTGACTCTATTTCAATAGATATCTCACTGGATATTATGTTTGTAGAACGACTTGGATCACTTACGACAATACCAACTATTACTTCAGTGGGTGGATTGCCAACGGAAGGTACGATAGGACGCAGGTATAAGGTTGCAGGCGTAACAGCAAACTTTGCGGGTGTCAAAGCAATTAATGGTATTACAAATTGACCTTCTTTGTTAGAGAAGGCCAACCCTTCTCCTGTAGGAAGCAATTGGACGACAACCGGGCTTGGTGTGGCTGAAGGAACAGGGGAAGGTGTTGGCATAGCAAGTGATGACTGAGTTAGTTGAGCAGTGGTTGTCCCCGATATAGAAACAGATGATGGAGTAGGTATCGGGGTTAACTCCAAGAGCGCAATTCCTAATGGAATGCCCATCTTTTCATCAGGGTTTAGAAGTAAACGACCAGGGTAGTCAATAATTAACAAAAGCGACTGTTCGCCCCGTTCTGATATTTCCCGGGTTTCTCGAACAGATGCCTGTGCAGCAAGTTCTCTAGCGGGCGTTTCAGCTTGATACCAAAGACTGATAACGAGAAATATTCCCGGTATGAGCAGCCACATACCCAGTTGGAGGATCAATCGCCAAAGAACATACAATTGTTCTGATAATCGGCTTTGATTAAGCAAGTTATCCATAAGCCCCCCTCGGGCTTCAATAATAAATGAAGAAAAAAACCACCACCCCCATTCTAGCACAACTTGCGTGGAAATATAGTGGTTCACGCAAGATACTGGTGAGATTGACAAAAGACATCAGCCATATCATACAAAGCCATTCGCCAGCCAGTTGTATGAGCACATCTTTTCGATTCCTGTAGAATCAAAGCACAGTCAGCCAAACAACACCATTAAAAAGGAAAGGAGGCCCTATAGAGCGAAAAACCAACACACAACCTCAATACCCTATCCTATTATATCGTTTCAAATGAAAGCCAAGAAAGACCAAGAAAAACAAGGAGGTGCAACAGACAAAATCTAGTTAACTCGGCAATACACCCTAGAAAAATGACTCGGCGCAAAAATAGAAATACGAGAAGTGCCTGATCCCCCTGGAGACACCACTTCAACCCAACTTGAAAAACTTATGCGCAGTGTAGATCGTTTTTCCATCATCTGTCAGCGCTGACGGGAATTTTACCCCGTCAGCGCTGCTGGTTTTAAGCTCGTCCCCACGCGCGACACGCTGAGTCCTATGCAATGCGATAGCAAGATGACAGTGAGATGATTTAGTACCCGACACGTGAATTGAGGTAAGGCTAACAAGTTATTGAGGCAAGCTGTCGAGAAAAGGATGCTTGCTTGCCAATTCTTTGACGTCGTGTCACTCCTGTCGCTCATTTCGCTCATTTTCGGCGACTGCAAGTCACGTTAACGAAATGCACAAAGTCCACCTTCGTGGACTGTAATATTGATTCTGTGGATCCTCTCCAAAAAGTAGGGAAGTATTCCCAATCCGGCAACGGATTATAGCGGATTAGCGGAGATATGCGCTTGGCGAGGACGAAGTCCGCTACTCCGCTATAATCCGCTGCGAGCACTATCCAGCCTGCGCAGGCAGGCTTCGTGCTCCTGTTGCCGTGACTTACAGTCGCCGTTGCCGCGAAATGCACAAAGCCCACCTCCGTGGACTGGAATACTACCTCTGTATATCCTCTCCAAAAAATATGAGATTGTTCCCAATTCAGCAGCGGAGTGTAGCGGATTAGCGGAGAGGTGCAGTTGGCGAGGACGAAATCCGCAACTCCGCTATAATCCGCTGCAAACACTATCCAGCCTGCGCAGGCAGGCTTTGTGCCCCTGTTGCCGCGACTTGCAGTCGCCGTTGCGCGAAATGCACAAAGTCCACCTTCGTGGACTGGGATATTGATCCTGTGTATCCTCTCCAAAAAGTAGGGAAGTATTCCCAATTCGGCAGCGGATTATAGCGGATTAGCGGAAGGCTGCGGTTGGTGAGGACGAAGTCCGCTACTCCGCTATAATCCGCTGCTAGCACTATCGAGCCTGCGCAGGCAGGCTTCGTGCTCCTGTTGCCGTGACTTGCAGTCGCCGTTGCCGCAAAATGCACAAAGTCCACCTCAGTATACTGGAATACTAAACCTGTATATCCTCTCCAAAAAGTAGGGGAGACTTCCCAATTCAGCAGCGGAGTGTAGTAGATTAGCGGAGGTGTGCGCTTGGCGAGGACGAAGTCCGCTACTCCACTATAATCCGCTACAAGCACTATCCAGCCTGCGCAGGCAGGCTTCGTGCCCCTGTTGCCGTGACTTACAGTCGCCGTTGCCGCGAAATGCACAAAGCCCACCTTAATGGACTGGGATATTGATCCTGTGTATCCCCTCCAATGAGGTATCCACACGGCATAGAGCCGAACTTTGTCCACTGGCGTTTTCAGTATAGCATAATGTCGGCTATGCGGATGAACAACATTCCCGCGTTATGCGATACGCATCAACAACGTGTTAACATTCAGAATAGATATACTTTTGTATTCCCCCAGGTTAAGCAAATGATGATCCCCCGAGACGATGAAATCCGCATGGCAGGCCAGCGCACAAGCCAAGACCATATCATCATCTGGGTCGTCGCGGATCACCGGCTGGATGCTCCGTGGCTGGATTACCTCAGCCAGAGCAGCATAGCCCAGTAGAAGATCGTCTGCCTGCACTCCAGCACGCTGCAACCGGAGGGCAAATTTCTTCCGATGGAGAACGTCAGACAATTCAGCCAGCAAATCGACGCTGGTATAGAGGGTGAGATTGCCAAGTCTTGCCTGATCCAAAACCTGGCGCGGCGCGCCATACCAAAGCAAGCCCGATACAACCGTGTTGGTATCCAGTACAATCTTCACGAATGGTTTCAGGCCGAGCGCAACGCTGCGATTTCGGCTTCTACTTCTTCCATTGATAAAGCTGGTAATTCGATTTCAGCCAGACGATTGGCGGACTCGAATAATTTGTCGACCCGCTGCCGCCGGATTTCACCTCGCAGCATTTTCTCGATAGAGTCAGGCGTCAGTAACCCTGCCGTTTTGGCTTCTTGGAGAAGATTTTCTGGTAAACACAATTCTAGATCAAGTGTGACCATCTGATTTTCACCTCGTAGAACGAACTGTGAAGCTGTAGTATAGCATGAATTCAGCAACCATTTCTAATCTTTTTGCAGCGAGAAATCCGGCAGCGGACTGTAGCGGATACCCCATAGGGTACAGGTGTTAGCAGAGGGGCTGCGGTCTGCGGAGACGAATCCGCTACTCCGTTATACTCCGCTGCAGGCAGGCTTCGTGCCCCTGTTGTTGCGACTTGCAGTCGCCGTTGCCACGCTAAAGAACCCAAACACAAGAAAAAAGAATCCGCGTAAATCCGTGTAAATCCGCGTCCCATCGAGTTCAGGGTGATGCGCTCAAGAATCCTCAGGCTCACCCCCCTCAACACTACCCGCGGGCGGCGTGAAATGTAAGATGCGGTGGTTGCCGGCATCTGTCACCCACAGCCCGCCCACGGAGTCGACTGCCATGCCGGCGGGCAGGTTGAAACCGTCAAGCTCGGCACCGTAGTCGCCCCAGTAGCGCACGAACTTGCCCTGTCCATCGAATTCGAGAATACGGTAGCCTTCCGGGTCGCTCACGAAAACGCGGTCCTGGTCATCCACTGCCAGATAAGGCTTGTTGTCGAGAGATTGCCCAAACCAGCCGACAATATTCCAATCATTGGTGTGGGCGTAGCTCAGGCCGCTTGCGTCTCGCGCGAAGACTTGAATGCGCTGGTTCCAGGTATCGGCCACGTAGATTTGACCTTGTGTGCCGATTGCCACGCCGACAGGCTCGTCGAGCTGTCCCTCGATCATGCCAGGGCTGCCACATTGGGCGATGAAAATCCCGTCGCTGTCGAAGATGACAACGCGCTTATTACCGGTATCGGTGACGTAAACCAGGCCATCGGCGTCAACAGCGACATCACGCGGCCCCCACAAGGCGTCTCCGGTTTCCGCTTGACCGAAGTATCCCCACTGGGTGATGAATTGCCCCTCGGGGGTGAATTTCTGAACCCGGTGATTCCAGGTGTCGGTCACAAAGACGGAGCCATCCGGCCCCACGGCAATCCCCCACGGTTCGTAGAATGTTCCAGGGGGGGCATCCCCTGCCGCACTATCAGCAAAAGTGCCCCACACGTGCAGCACTTCTCCCGCAGTACTCAGGTGCTGGATGCGGTGATTGCCCGTGTCAGCAACGTACAGCGTGCCATCCAGCGCAAGGGCCACATCACGCGGCTTTTCGAACTGACCGGGGTCACTGCCGTTGAATCCCAGGGCGTTGTCTGCCGGCAGCGTGATGCCTTTCCCCTCGTAGGGGTCGGCAACGATATCTTCAGGCAGCACGGGGGTTACGCCGTAATTCCACACCTGCGCGGCGATGTCTTTGCGAACGTACAGACGCATGCGGTCGGAAGGTTCCCACTTAGGCAGGCTCATATCTTTGCCAGTGATCTCTGCGTATTGGCTGTAATCGCGGTTGTACCAGATTTGGAAGAGGGCACTGCGCATTTGGGGATCGGTCAAGTCATTCTTGATGCGTTCCCAGGTCAGGTTGTAATAATCTTGATTAGGCCACAAGATGCGCAGGTAGTCGAATTGGTAGTAAGCCTGGCCGACTACAGGCTCGATTTTGGCGAAGTTGTTGTCGCCCACCAGGATGACAGGTGCGTCTTGAAGTTCACGGGTTGGGTTGGCGCCGTAATATTTCTGGTTGGGATAGTTGCGCAGGTACCACCAGTAGGGGTAAGTGGTTTCGTCATCGTAGGCGACTACCATATCCAGCCCGTCAGTGGTGCGCTTGGAAAGCTCTTCGATTTGCTCCAATGCCTCTTTGGGGCCGCGCGCCGAGTGGGCGTAGACCAGGTATTCGGTGGCGTTGTCGTAATTGATGTATGCGGCTCGGAAGGCGGCGCGGGCGGTCAGCAGCCCCAGGAAGGCGAAAATTGTCAACGTGGCAATTCGTCCCACCTGCGCCAGTCCCCAATTTTTGAGCAGGAGGCCCACTCCCCAGCCGCTGGCTATCGTCACCAGCAGGGCGGTGAAGAAGATATTGGTGGTGTTGAGCTGGTCTAATTCTTTACCCTGGAAGGGCGGATTGGGGCCGAACAGGCTTCCTATCACAGACGAGAAGCTGATCACAAAGACAATCATCAAAGTGACCATTAGAAGCCCGCGTTGTGTGCAGAATGCTTTCCAATCGATGCTTTCGATCAACTGCCCCAGTGCCCATCCGGTGAGCAGAATCATAGGCAGGGCGATGTGGACGGTCAGCCAGGGCATTTTCTCCCCGGCAATGGCGTAGGCAATCACGCTGGTAACTACCCAGAATCCAAGCAGCAGCGGGACAAGTGATCGGGGCGTGGCTGCCGCCTGCGCCTGTGGTTGCCCGTCCGTGATCTGCGGTTGCCCATCCGCATCCAGCGGTTGCCCATCGCCGGTCGTCGGTCGTCGGTCGTCGGTCTGCACTCGTCGGAAGACCGCAAAATAAGCAGCCAGCCAGCAGCCCAGGGCTGGCAGGAACTCGTAAATCGGAATCTGCACCAAAGTGTAGTAGTACCAGGGCTGGCTGCCGCGTTCCACACCTTGTTGTTCCAGCCAATATCCCAGGGAACCGACCAACCCGGTGAAGAACCCGGAACCATTGGTGAAGACCGTGGTGTAGAGGATGGTGAAAGGGATATAAAAGATGGCGGCGTTGATCAGCCAAAGGCGCGGGTTCCAGAGATAGCCTACGATGATGGAAATAGCTGCCAGGATGACAACGAAAATACCGGTGCGAATCATGCCTTCGTAGGAGTAGTCGGTGGGGTTCCAACCCAGGGCGCGCACGGGAATGGGCGCCAATTGGGGCAGGATAAGGGTGAACAGGAGAATCATCAGGCCGAAGGAGCGGTTGGCGCGCAGCTTTTCCCAGGTGAGTCCCCGAATGGCAAAGTACAGCGCCAGCAGCAGGGTCAATCCGCTGAGCGCGATTGGGATGTAGAGCAGCACGGGAGGCGCTCCGGAGGCTGTCTCGTCAATATCTGCTGAAAGCGGCGCAGTGTTATTGGCAAATATGCTGATGCCGACGGTCAGTGCTATCAGGACGAAAGCGATGATCACCGCGAAGATGAAAGCTTTCCGGTACTTGTTATATTCCCATTTTTTGTCTTGCGTGATCTGGTAGACGAAGAGCAGTCCCAAGAAGAGCAGGGCCTGGGCCGTATAAATAAAAGCCGTCTCTTTGGCGGTGAAGTGCAGCACGGTGGCCGCGGTGAGCCAGTATGTGTATTTAGCCTCGCCGGTTTCCAGGTAACGCAGGACTGCCCAGATCGTTATCACCCCGAACAAGGCTACTAAGGCCTCGTTGCGCACGTATCGCCCGTAGAAGAGCATAAATGGCGAGATCAGCATAAGCCCTGCCGCGGCTAACGTTCCCGCGCGCCCCAGGTAACGGCGGTAGCACCAAATAAATCCGATAGTGGCAATGCTAAATAGAGCGAAAGGGATGCGGGCAGTAAAGTCGTTATCACCAAATAGAAAGAAGGAAAATGCCGTCAAATGGAAGAGTAACGGCCCGTGGGTCAGGGGTGTGTGCTGGTATCCCATCCCCTCCGACAGCCGCCAGGAGTAGTACACATGGGAATTTTCATCGTGGCTCATGACGCGTGGTTCCAGATCGTAGAAACGCGTCACGATCCCCAGGATGAGAATCACAGTGAAGATCAGAGTTTCCCAATTGATGGTTAGATTGGTAATAACAGGGCGGTCTAACCAGGGTGTGCGATTTTCTTGTGTAGCTTGCATAGGTGCTCCTAATAGAGGGCAGAGGGTAGAGGGTAGAGGGTAGTTTGGTAGGCTGGTAGATTGGTAGATTGGTAGATTGGTAGATTGGTAGATTGGTAGTCTGGTAGATTGGTAGATTGGTAGTCTGGTAGATTGGTAGATTGGTAGATTGGTAGATTGGTAGATTGGGAACCGGTTTACCAATTTACCAATTTACCAACTTACCAACTTACCAATTTACCGATGTCTCTTAGAGTATTTGCCGCGTTTAGGCTGACGTTTGGGCTGATATTTACCGTGCTTGAGTTCACCGATTTCTTCTGCTGTCAGGTGACGCCATTGACTGGGTTTCATGTTGCCTAACCAAAGCGTACCGATCCGAATGCGGATAATGCGTACAATAGGCAAGCCAGTCAGTCTGCCCATCTCTCGGATCTGGCGTTTGCGTCCTTCTTTTAGGATAACCTGTAACCAGGCGCCTTTTCCGTGAGTCCCTGTAACTTGGACCTTAGCGGGCTTAGTACGATATCCATCTTCTAGCACTATACCGTTACGCCAGGCTGTCAGCTGTTTATCATCTGGACGGCGCGCAACCAGCACCTTGTATTCTTTTTCGTGACCGTATTTCGGATGCGTTAGCCTGTTTGTGAAATCGCCATCGTTAGTCAATATGATCAGCCCCTCGCTGTCCACATCCAGCCGCCCGACGGGGTACAGGCGGCCCGGCTCCTCCACGAGATCGCGCACCGTGCGGCGGTCATCCTGAGGCCCGCTTGGTGAGGGTTGCGCCGCAGAGATGATATTGCGAGGTTTGTACAGTGCAATATACTTCAGTGCTTCAGACGCTTCGATGGGACGGCCATTGACTTCGATCCGGTCTTTGGCTGGATCCGCTTTCATTCCCAAAACAGCCAATTGACCATTGACACTAATCTTGCCATCGGCAATCAACTTTTCACAAGCCCGGCGGGAGCCAAGTCCCACGCGGGCCAATATCTTTTGTAATCGTTCTTCCATTAATTATTTTCTCCAGGGCAGTATTATAACGCGATGTTGTGAAAAATGATTTAGGGATAGACGTTGTCCCTGATTTCCACAGTCCCTGATTTCCACCTATTCAAAACCCAATCTCTTTGGTAAGATGGTCACGCTTATTTACCAACCGCGGTCCACACGACCGGGGTTTTTGTTTGTTATCTGGAAGGTGACTACTCAGCCTATTAGCCCCCCGGCCCCCAATTCTGGGGGAGACACAAAAAAAGAAGTGTCTCCCCCAGAATTGGGGGCCGGGGGGCATTCCCAGTAAGCCTGGTAGTTACGTTGGAAGGTTGAATTTTGGTATTAGTATGACTGGTAAATTGATCGAAAGAAATGACATTCGAAATGTAGCCATCATCGCCCACGTCGATCATGGCAAGACAACCCTGGTAGACGGTTTGCTCAAGCAGGCCCATGTGTTCCGCGAGAACCAGCAAGTGGTAGAACGGGTGATGGATTCTAATGACCTCGAGCGCGAGCGCGGCATCACCATCCTGGCGAAAAATACGGCCATTGAGATTTGGGACGAGGCCGCCCAGCACATGGTGAAAATCAATATTGTCGATACCCCCGGCCATGCCGATTTCGGCGGCGAGGTCGAACGGGTCATGAACATGGTCGATGGTGTCTTGCTGTTGGTGGACGCTGCCGAAGGCCCCATGCCGCAAACCCGTTTTGTGCTCAAGAAAGCCCTCGAAATGGGACATCGCGCCATCGTGGTGATCAATAAGGTCGACCGCAAAGGGGCTGACCCAAACCGGGTTCTCAACCAAACTTTTGATTTGTTTATCGAACTGGGGGCCAGCGATGCACAAGCCGATTTCCCGGTGGTCTATGCCAACGCGGTGACCGCTCAAGCCGGACTTTTGGCTGATCTGGGGCCTGATTTGAGTCCTCTCTTCGAGATGATCCTGCGCCATATCCCCGCCCCGAAAGTTGATCCCGAAGCACCCCTACAAATGCTGGTCACTACCCTGGGATACGATGATTATCGCGGCGTCACCGCGGTCGGCCGAATTTTCGCCGGGTCTATCCAGGTGGATCAACCATTGGCTCGAATCCTGGCGGATGGTACGGTGCTGCCTGAGCGCGCCCGGTATTTGTACGTTCACCAGGGCTTGAAACAAGTCGAGGTCGAACGGGCTGCCGCGGGCGAAATTATTGCCCTGGCAGGCTTAGAAGGCATCAGGATTGGCGAGACTCTGGCCGATCCAGAAAACCCCCAGGCTTTGCCCACCATCCGGGTCGAAGAACCAACCGTCCACATGACGTTTGGGGTCAACACATCCCCCTTCACCGGGCGAGAGGGACGTTGGAGTACTTCCCGCAGGCTGCGAGATCGCCTTTTCGACGAACTGCGTTCCAACGTGGCTTTACGGGTGGCTGAAACGGAGCATCCTGATACTTTTGTTGTTTCTGGCCGGGGTGAATTGCACCTGGCGATTCTGATCGAGACCATGCGCCGTGAAGGGTATGAGTTCCAGGTTTCGCGTCCAGAAGTTATCCTGCGCCAGGGTGAGAAAGGCGAAACTCTGGAACCGTTCGAAGAAGTCTACATCGAAACCAGCCCGGAAACCGTGGGAATCGTGGTTGAAATGCTGGGTTCGAGACGCGGCAAAATGCTGGATATGCGGAACTCCAATGAGAACAGCGTCCATTTGAAATTCCTGGTGCCCACGCGTGGCTTGTTGGGCTTCCGCTCACATTTTCTAACTGCCACTCGCGGCGAGGGTATGATCCACGCATTATTTCATGGTTACTTACCCATGACAGGAGCGATCGAAGGTCGTTCAGTGGGTTCGTTGGTTTCATGGGAAATGGGAATCGCCACAACATTTGGGTTAAAAAATGCGGAGGGGCGCGGGGCGTTATTCTATGAACCCGGCGTGGATGTCTATGCAGGCATGGTGATTGGTGAACACCAGCGTCCTGGAGACCTGGAAGTGAACGTGTGTAAGAAGAAGCACCTCACCAATATGCGGGCTGCCAGCGCCGATATTGTCGTCCGGCTAACTCCGCCGCGCCGCTTGAGCCTGGATGATGCCATTGAGTATCTGGCGGATGATGATCTACTGGAAGTGACCCCTCTCAACTACCGCATCCGCAAACGGATTTTATCGGCCCACGCACGCGGCCGCGCCCACAAGAACGTCAAGAAAAGCCTGCTTCAAGCCGCGTAGGGTGATTGCTACAAGTTTCTGGCTGGTTCTTCGTGATTTAGTGGGGTAAAGACCTCCGAGATTTCCGCCAAAATTAGCTCCGGAAGGATAAATCGCCTGCACAGACCGGTTTGGGCGTTTAGCAGCGCCTGCAAAATCTCTGAGGTCTGACCAGCGACCAGACTATTTCACATTGACCCTTCTGGCTTTACCCGCAACACCGTGATACGTGAGGCGTGATCCCGAAGGACACACCTGCACTTGCGTTCCGGTGCAAGTGTCGGGACGATGAACGTTAAACGTGAATTCACTTATCACGTCCATCGTCCCGACCCCAGGTACCACGGTTCTGGGGTGGTATGTTCCTTCGGGATCACACTTCACGTGCAGCTTACCGGAAGTTATTTTTTTACCTCATTTGCTCAATCAATATAATCGTCTCTTCCAATCCATCTTCCGCGCGAATCGCGCTGCCCACAGTCTGCGCGCCGAGGCGAATTGCATCGCTATCCGAATCGGCTAACGCCATAATGAGGTTTTCACTTGTCAATTGCCCAACCGGAATGGGGTTTGGGCCAGCGCCAATGGCATAGACACGCCCGCCCCAAAAGGGCTGGTCAGCAGCGAATGGTACGACAAGATTTGGGATTCCGGAACGAAGGCCGGCAGCCGTTGTGCCAGCGCCGCCGTGATGGATGACAATCTTGCAGTGCGGTAGCAGCCAATCGTGTGGGACAGCATCCGATACAAAGATGTTTTCAGGCAAAGGGATATTCTGCAAGTCCCCCCAACCACTTAAAATGATGGCGCGGTTGCATGTCTTCTCCAATGCTTCCAGCACAATGTTATAGATGCGGCCAATATCGCGATGGATCATGGAGCCAAACGTCACGCAGACGGGCGGCGCGCCAGCGGCCAAGAAATCTCCCAGGGCAGCGGGAGGCTGATAAGTTGCTGACGAATCGAGGAATAAATAGCCGGGGATGTGGATATAAGATATGGGCCACTCTTCGGGGCGGGGGATGAGTGTTGGGCTGAAAGCATATACAAGCGGTGTCCGGGGGCGAGATTCGTCCGCAGCGAAAGGCCAGAACAGGTCCAGGTTAAAAGTGTCTGGATAGGCTCTGCGTAATCGTCTGAAGCCGATGTTACCGCCGTGCCAGAAAATCTGTGTCGACAACCAGTGAAAAAAGTACCTGAGCGGACCGGGCAACAGGTTTGGCATGGACACGGGCGGGATGGCGCCCGTGGGAGCAAAAATGGGAAAGGTCTGCACCGAAACATCGGGGACGCCAAGTTTGCGCGCCAGCGCGTGGCCGCCGGTGGTAAACAAGAAAGAGTGAATTATCAAATCGGCATCGCCGCAAGCTGCAAAGGCCTGATTTACAACCTGGTCAGCGATGGAGAAGATGTATTTGCTCATGGCACGCACCATGCCAATTGGGTTCGCACCCGCATCATTGAGACGCCGGCTGATAACTTCGGGATTACCTGCTAGCGGGACAAAAGGGATGTTGTGCGCACCGACAAAGGCTTCGAAACGGTGCGGCGCGGCTAACCTGACCTGATGGCCCGCCTTTTGCAAACCGACCGAGAGCGCCATAAAGGGTTGCACGTCACCGCGGGAGCCGTAAGTGAGGATCGTAATTTTCATAGCGAATGGTTCATGGTTGATTCTTATTTTCCGCAGAGTGTTACCAGGTTTATTCAGCCGCAATATCTAATTTGACAATGTCCCATTTCAAATAAAGGTAATTGCTCAAAATCTTGGTAGTCAAGCGGCGATAGAACTGCTTTATTATGCAGGGGGTAGTGAAATTGTAAATGGTAAATGGTGAACGGTAAATTGTAAATGAAGTGCATACAGCGCCGCCCGCATTAACCATTTATAATTCACCATTTACCATTTACAATTCGGTTTTATTGGTGGGTACGCATCCTTTGGGATGCAATCCACCCCTAACATTTTGAGCAATTTCAAATAAAGTGTCATTGCGAAGCAGCTTTACCGCTGACACTTGCACCGCATATCATCCCCGTATGGGGACTGCGTTTGGTGCAGTGCAGGTGAGCAATCTCATCCTTGTCGAGAAGGAGACTGCCACGCTCCATAAACTCCGCTCGCAGTGACATAGGCTCTCTAATGTGACATTGTCAAACTAAGAACGAGAATAAAATTACCTGCGCATTTGTTTCCTAACCCGGACGAGCCAGAACCACGGATTACACGGATTTTCACGGATTTTCTTTTTGTTTTTTCCGTGCAATCCGTGACATCGTGCCCTTTGGGTAAATCTGTGGTTAATTTCCTTGTTTTTTGTGCAAGGAATCAACCAACTACTAAGGCCCTAACGCGAGCGCCGGTTGAGTAGCGCAGGCACGAAAAACATGTCACCCTACCCTTCGACAAGCTCAGGACGGCGCTCAATCATCGCTTTCAAATGAAATGAAACACACCCATATCATTTCGTAAAACACGTGCTATATATAAAAAGTATAATACATTTGGAGTATACAATGAAGACTACCGGTTTATTCGGATGGAATACCGAGCTGCAATTGCTCGATGATTTCTGGCAGTGATCACGGACTGCAAAGAGATAATTATACCCGTCGCCCCAAAAACACAGAAAAAGTGAGAACCAGCAAAATTCGGAAGTATACTTTCGACCCAGGAAGGAAGCTATGAAACCATTTCAACTTATTCTCAGATATACTCGAAAGTACTCTTTGCAACTGTCTCTCACTGTGATCAGTATGTTGCTGCTGGTCGGCGTTCAGCTGACCATTCCCTGGATCATCAAGACCTTGATCCAAATTGCCACCGACCCGGCCGGAACGCCAAACTCATACCAGCTAATCACCACCCTGACCCTGGGAGCGTTTGGGATATTCATCCTGCGCGGGGTGTTTCAGTTCACTCGCAGCTATGTGGCCCATGTTGCCGGTTGGGGCGTAGTTGCTAATTTGCGCAAACATCTATATGAGCACATGCAACGCCTTTCGCTGCGTTTTTACGAAGACAAACAAATCGGCCAGTTGATGTCTCAACTGGTCAATGACTCGGATTTGTTCGAGACCTTGATTGCCCATGCCATTCCCGATGTCTTTGTGAATCTCCTGACCCTTGTGGGCGTCATCATGGTGTTGGGAAATATCAACTGGCAATTGCTGCTGTTGAGTCTGGCTCCCGTGCCGTTGGTGATCCTGGCTTTGAGAGTGTACGCCAAATATGTCCGCCCTGCTTTTCGTTTCCGCCAGCAAGAGTTGGGCGATCTCAACGCATTGTTGAACGAGAATATCGCCGGTATCCGTGAGATCAAGGCTTTTACCCGGGAAGAAGATGAGCTGAACCGGGTTGGGGTACGGATCGATAATTATCGTAATTCCCTGCTCAAGGCTTTGCGTTTGATGGCGATCTTTTCGCCTTTTATTGAGTTCACTTCATCCCTGGGTCAACTGGTGGTCATCTTTTTTGGAGGACGACTGGCCTACCAGGGAATTCTGAAGGTCAGCGATCTGGTGGCCTTTTTCCTGTACCTCGAGATTCTTTACCAGCCTATCCGCTCCCTGAGTGGGGCCTGGGAAAATGTTCAAAATGCCTTAGCCGGCGCTGACCGGATTTCAGAGCTGCTGGATGAAGATGAAGAAGTCCACCAGGATCAGAAACACGCCATAGCGTTGCCAGAACCCGTTCAGGGGGCAATTACATTCCGGGATGTCAGTTTCTCCTATATCGACAGCGAAATTGTCCTGGAGGGTATCAATCTAAAAATCCTGGCCCATCACGTTGTCGCCCTGGTGGGGCCAACCGGGGTGGGTAAATCAACCCTGGTCAGCCTGATCCCGCGTTTCTATGAAGTCAGCCAGGGGGCAATCAGCCTCGATGGACAGGATATCCGCAAAATCAAGCTCGAAAATCTGCGCCAGCAGATCAGCATAGTGCTGCAAGACGTTTATCTGTTCTATGGCTCTGTACGGGAGAATATCCTTTTCGGACGGCCGGATGCCGATGAGTATGATGTGATCGAGGCTGCCAAGATCGCCAATGCCCATGAGTTTATCCTGACCTTGCCGGATGGATACAACACAATGGTGGGTGAGCGAGGTGTGAAGCTTTCTGGTGGACAAAAACAGCGCATCTCGATAGCCCGTGCGATTCTCAAAGACGCCCCCATCTTGATCTTGGATGAGGCCACCTCCTCGGTCGACACCGAAACCGAATTGCTCATCCAGCAGGCCCTGGAACGACTGATATCCGGACGCACCACCATTGTCATTGCCCACCGCCTGTCAACCATCCGCAATGCGGACACCATCGTAGTCTTGGAAGGCAGTCAGATCAAGGAAATAGGCACCCACGAGGAGTTGATCGCGATAGACGGTTTGTACAAACGCCTGTATTCGGTCCAACAGCGGGTTGATCGTGAATTTGAAATGGCAATAATTGAAGAATGAGGTGATCGATGGTCGATCAATCAGCAAATAATGCACCTTTTTGGACAGACAATTAACGAATTATCCCGATAGAGCAGAGCACGGATAAGATGACACATTCCGCTCTTCTCTGGTTTCTTTCACCCCTTCGATCCAACCTGAGGATACTGAAACAAGTCATCAGCGGGGGAGCCTATTAGCACAACGTGCAGCTATTACAGGTAGACAATGTAAATATGTGGTAAGCCGTTTACTCCCATCCATTTGCATCCCTAAGGAATGAGAATTAAATAACTTGCGCGTTTGTATCCTAACGCGAGCGCCGGTTGAGTAGCGCAGGCACACGTTTTTCGTGCCGGAGCGTATCGAAACCCAGCGGATTACGGCAAATTAGCTCATTTTCGCGCCCCGCTTGGTTTCGATACGGCTATCCGTCCCTCCGAGCCTACTCAACCGGCACTACACCTAAATTTGGAAATGGGCAAGTTATTTAATCACCGCTCCTAAAGGACTACCAGTCAGCTGATGACTGGTAGTCCTTTGTCGATTTTGGGGAAATCAAAGTGTTACGGAGAGGGAGCCTGACCGGCGATCACCAGTTTAGCCAGATACTCGCCATCGCCCAGATCATCACCCCCCACCAGGGCAACCGTTCCAACTTCCAGGTCTTCCAAGCTGTGGACACTGCCACCCGGGCTGCGGAAATTCGTCTCCTCAGAAACCAGGAAGGTGACCTCGTCCCCCTCTCGAGGCTGGATAGTGAAGGAGTCTGCTCCGATGGCAGCCACTTGTCCACCCGTCTTCACGTCGAAGTTAGGGAGGTCATCTGGCGATCCAGCAGCCACTTGGATAGCCAGCAATGTTCCGTCGCTCTGGGGTTGTGCGAACACAATCGCGATCATGTCAGGCTGCAAGTCGGCCAGGTCTTCGATTTCACCATTGCGGCTGTGGAACCTGGTATCATCATCCACAACGAAGGTCAAGTCTTCACCCTGGTGGGTATTCAACGCCAAGGTACTGACTGCGACATCCACCCCGGTGACTGTGCCGGCATGACGCACTCGCCGGGGTTGTTCAGCCGTAATTAGTACACTGGCCAGGAGGGTGCCATCATCCTGTTCCTTTGCCGCTACGCCAACCACCCAGCCCACAAGCAAATCTTCCAGGCTGGCTGCCTGACCGATGAAGCGGGTGCGCTCCACCACGGTGAAAGTTTTGTCTTCACCCGCGGGTGTGTGCAATGTAAAGGTGCTGGCGGCGAGATCAACAGCGGTGACATCGCCCCGGGCACGGACGCCAAACCACTGAGAGGGGTCGAAATCTTCAGGCAGAAGAGCCACAATTCGAGCGGTGAGTACGGCATCGGAATCTGGGCGGGCAATAACGAGAACCTTATCCCCAATTTTCATGTCACCAAAACCAGG
>JBDRGC010000062.1:0-3269 GCA_043818215.1 Chloroflexota bacterium
ACATCAAGTCACAATCGTTGTCGATGCCATTGAGAAAGCCGCAACCGCAACCGCAGCCGCAGCATCGCCTTCGGATATCCATCCCCAAAAGACCAACGCTGCGGTCGATCAAATCACGGTTCAGCATGATCGGGATTGGACCTGGGTTCATTTCCCAAACAAACCATCTGAGTCTATACGTGATCAGTTGCGCAAGATGGGTGGGAAGTTCTCCTCTCGTAGAGAGGCCTGGTACTTTCGCCGCCCTGTGGCTGATGAAGACTTAGCCTGGTTATTCGAAGAAACTGTAACCCCTGATGTCTCACAAGAATACGATATTGAAACCAAAAAGGAGCAAGTGATGAAACCAACAGCATATTACTACTACCAGAAAGTGGACGGTATAACCTGGCTGCACTTTCCTTATGCCAATCAGGAAGATGAAGCCGAGATATTGCGTTTAGACTTCTCGAAGTTACTTTTGAGCGGCATAGAACTTCTTGACGAAGTAGCAAAGAAGAATATTACAGCCAATAGCAACGAGTACGTTCCTATTGAGCAGGTGCAGGCAGCTTTCCCACAATGGAAAATCGAAGCGGCTGGTACTGCCGGTTATGTCCCTGGCCAGATGAGCACGTACACTTATGCCCCACCCTGGATGGATTTCCCGGAGCTTTACAGCGGCCAGCACAAACCCAACCCCTTGGCTGTCATCAAACTCTTTACGCCGGACTCCAGTTGGACCTGGTATATCACTGAGATCAACCGTGACGAGGAGCTTTGTTTTGGTCTGGTCGCTGGCCTTGAGACCGAGTTAGGGTACTTCTCTCTAGCCGAAATGCGGGAAGTGAAAGGTAAGATGGGCCTGCATATCGAACGCGACAAATGGTTCAGACCTACGCCGATCCGTGATTTGGCAGAGTATAAGGCCGAGTGGGGTGACGGCGGACCATACAAGGGAGAAGCTCTTGCACCTGCCCCTAAAAAAACCAAAACTCCCCAGCTGCCTCCTTTAGGCTGGAAGGAAGAAGATATTCGTTTCCTGTTGGGAAAACTCAATGAGAATGTCCCCATTCTAGTGGGAGATGCCAAGTTGGGTATCCCGACCATCCACGATGACTTTGGCGCAGCGACTAAGCATATTGGCTTCGGCGTGATGGAAGTCAAAGGCATTCAATACACGCTGATCTTCGATGCCGGTAGGTCGATGTCCCATACTCCGTCAGGCAATGGTTGGACAGCGATCCAAATCAGGGGCGATTATCCCTACGACTTCGAGCAAGTCCGCCAAACGCTTCTGACCTGGTTGGGTGAGAACACAGAAACCGAGCTGGAAGAAACCATTGTGCTGACCTACGGCGACAATGGCAAGCAAGTTTGTTTCGAAAACGCTGATTACGTGTTGCTAAATCCCTACACAGACGTAAACGGAACGCGCTATGCCACTGGCTGGACGATGCACCGCAAGAACAAGGATGGCAGCGTTGCCCCAGTGCCCGACCCGGAAAGAGGAGAAAACATAGTTGGAGGATACAGGCTTGCGGAAACTGTAAAAACCGCTGAGTGGGTCTTGGGGGTTCACGTTGATCTGGCCGGTGCACCTGACAATCTGCCCGATTTTTACCCCACAATCACAGCGGAGGAGTTGGAGCGGATTGCAGCCCCACAGTCTGAGAAACTTACTCGGAGCGCAGCTCTCGCTATCCTCGATGAATCGGCGTCTCCCCAAAACAACCCTGCACAGACTCTGACTGCGGACATGTTGGATGCTGTAGAGCGAGTAGAGAAGGCGGAGATTGTGCCAGTCTTCTCCAAGCAGCTTACCGGCCAGGCCGCCGTTGATCTCCTGTTAGCCGCTGCTGCCATAGTGCCTGAAATGACCGGAGTTGGTGGAGGAGATAACCACCATACTGGCATCCCCCGTGGCTCAGTCACGGTACTCTATGCGGACAGCAACATTTGGTCAGGCGATACCCGCACGTTCATCGAGAATGGCGAGAAAAGCCTGTTAGCCGCTTTCGCCTACCTGCACAATGCGGCAAGCTATGTGCGGATCATGTGGGGGTACACCGTACTGGCAGTGTCTAAAGACTATATTGGCGGCACCATCGTCAAAGTAGCTGATGATCTCCCTGAACCAAAATATGTTGAAGTAACGCATGAGTTGTGGGGAGATGTGGCCTTGACCATCGAAAGCGCCAAGCCCGTAGATGTGCTTGCTGAGGCTGTGAAGAATTGCTACGCAAATCCCGATCTACCCTTGGACTGGAATATCGAAGAAGGAGTGCATCTGGCAGCGCATATCCGTTCTGTTCTCCGAGCCGCTTACGATTTGGAGAAAATGGGGCAGAAGAAAGTGTTCTTTGATGAGTTGATGGAAGGATTTCGGCAACTCGTCAAAAGCGGACATGGCCTTCTCAGTCCAGTTTGGAATGTTCAGTTATGGAACCCAGCCCGGTTCATAGAAACTGCGGGACTGGTGGATGTCATCGAGCGAAAACATTGGCGGTATGTCCCCGCAGATCAACGCCGTCTGGCAAAGAACATCAAAGGCGATGTTTCCGCCTTGGTCGCAGCCCTGGACAAGGAGCCTACCGAGAAACGCCGAAACGCTCTCCTGAGCGAGATAGCCGATACCGGGGATTTGCCTGATGTGCCTGATGTCTATATCTCTGCGAAGAAAGCTGGCAAGCCTGTTGATGTGATTCCGGATCCTGAAATCCCGACCGCATCTGAAGAACCTGAAGCAGCTGCCACAGCACCTATCGTAGTGGATGTCAAAGCCCCACCCGCATCCCCGGATGCTCCCTGGTCTGCTGCCCCGGAGGACGAGGCCGAATTCGATGTATACAGCCTGGAACTCCTGACGGGTATGGTCCGCAAGCAGGGTGCCTTTCACAGAGCGTTGGCGCAAATCACCCGCCCCGGTACGCTGCGGGTGGCCCTGACACGGGCCAACGGTGACCAACGCCGCCACGAGTTGATCGAGAAGCGTTTGAAGAAGTTGGAGAAGGCTGCGCCTGTAGCGGCAGCCGCCTAGTTATTGATCAGTTAGTCCCCTATCAACTGCCCCTGGCTCTAAGTCAGGGGCAGTTTCACTTTTGAACGAATATAAGGAGAAAATATCATGACAATCCCAAATGATGTTACTGTTCGACAAATTCAACTTTGGCTCGATGAAATCGAAGCTGACAATCGGGGACCCGGCGAAGTCGTTCCCAGATGGCAGGCATCGCCCGAAAACATCGCCGCAGCCATGCAGTCTGTGGGCATTACAAACACCGAGATGG
>JBDRGC010000063.1:0-20605 GCA_043818215.1 Chloroflexota bacterium
GGAAATCTTGCGTTTGGTTTCCCAGGGCTTGACCAACAAAGAAATCGCCGCAAAACTGTATCTCGCTGAGGGGACAGTGAAAAATTACGTCACCAGCATTCTGCAAAAGATCGGCGTCCGCGACCGCACCCAGGCGGCTCTGCGGGCGCGGGAAATGGGGTTATAGAGTTTCAGGTATGTGGGGCGCAATTTGATATCGTTCAGGCGGTTAGTGAAATAGAACGCGGACACTTGCACCTGCGGCAAGTGTCCGCGTTCCATTTTGTGTTTTCCTGAAGAGTTGTTCGATTTGCAAAAATGGGACTTTGTGCCGGTGTTGAATATAACCACATTTTGCCAGTATAATGGTGCTAACCACAAAGCACCAAAGCACGGATTAGCAGAATTTTCGGACACCTGTCCCTTTGGGATACCTATACCAAAGGGATACCTGCCCCTAAACCTCTAAACCCCTAATCCCTAACTCCCTAACCCCTAACCCCCCACCCCAATGCCTCCTCCCCTCGACTTGATCGTACTCCCCCTCGCCCGCCGCAGCGGTGAAGACCAACCGGAACTGCCGGGGCTTTACGCGGCCGCACCGCCTCGCCACCCGGCCCGCGGACGCTCACTTGAGCGTTTAGTGATCCACCTCTCACTGGAGGGCAGCGCGCCCCTTTCTCCTAAGGGATACGTCAAATTGATGGATCACCTGGCCCAAACCTATTTCAAGACCACCGGCTCATCAACAGCGGCCATGCGGACGGTGGCTGAATGGCTCAACGAGTATCTATTGGAGCGCAACCTGCGCGCTGACAGCCGTTCTATGCAATCCATCGGAATGCTCACTCTGATCGTGTTGCGCGGCAGCTATCTGTACCTGGCGCAGAGCGGCCCAACGCACGCCTTTTTACTCACCGTCGACAGCCCCCACCAACACCTGCACGACCCCGGCACAGCCGGCCGCGGGCTGGGCTTGGGGCGGGCAACCGCCATCCGTTACCGGCAGGCGGAGGTAGCTCCCGGTGATGTGCTGCTGATTTCCGCCGACCCTCCGTCCGGTTGGGCGACCACAACTTTGGGCGATCTGTGCGGCATGAAACTGGGGGATTTACACCGCCGCCTGATCCACCGGGTTGGGCCAGACTTGCAGGCCGCGCTGGTGCAGATTCAGGCTGGATCGGGGAAAATACGCTTGCTGCGTCCCGAACCGGTGCGGGCGGAGGCGAATCAGGTACGGGGTGAGGGGGCACCGGAGCGGGAGGATGCTACGCCGCCGCACCCCGCCGAACTTCCTGCCCCGCAGCCGCCCAAACCGGGAGACCTCATCCGCCCCAGGGTGGCAGCCATCCCTCACGTCGAATCCGCCACAGAAGCCGAACAGCCGCCACGGTCTCCCATCATTATCCCGGCTCTATTGAAAATCGGGCAGGCGGTCGGGGGTACGTTGCAAAAGACCTTCGAGGCCGCCGGCAGGTTATTCAGGCGTATGCTGCCCGATGAGAGCCTGTTTTCCATTCCTCCTGCCGCAATGGCGTTCATTGCTGTGGCTGTCCCGTTGATCGTTGTTACGGTGGCAGCGGTGGTATATTTCCGAAGTGGTCGGGGAGAAATGTACGCCGGGCATTATATTCAGGCGCAGTATGCTGCCGATCAAGCCAGGCAGTTGGAAGGTGCCAATGAATTGCGCTCTGGGTGGAATACTGTGCTCGATCATCTCGATCAGGCCGAAGTCTATCAGGTCACTGATGATTCTCGAGCCATGCGCACTTACGCGCTTACTGTTCTCGACAGCCTGGATGGTATCGTGCGGCTGGTGTTTGAGCCGGCTATTGTGGGCGGTTTGCCCAGTTCTACGCAGGTCACGCGCATTGTTGCCACGGGCAAAAATGAGTTGTACCTGCTCAACGGCACAAACGGGAATGTACTGCGGGCTATTTTGACCGATCAGGGTTATGAGTTGGATTCTGATTTTATATGCGGGCCAGTGCCAAAACCGTTGATCGTCGGCCCGTTGGTTGATATTCTGCCCCTCTCTTTGGGTGACCCGAACAATGCTGTCATCATGGGGATGGATGCCGATGGAAATTTGATGCAGTGCATCTCAGGGGGACAGGCTCCATTGGCCTTTCCGCTGCCCCCGCCGGATATGAGTTGGGGGACCCCCACGGCCTTTGCAATGGATGCGACCGATCTCTACGTGTTAGACCCGCAGACCAATGCGGTGTGGATTTATTGGGGGGGGGATGAGTATCGGGAGTTCCCAAAATTATTCTTCGATGAGCAGGTACCTCCCATGAAGGATGTGATTGACCTGACGATCAATCGGGACGATCTGTTTTTGCTGCATGAAGATGGGCATTTGACCACCTGCGCTTTTAGCTATCATTCTTTCACACGCTGTACAGACCCCGCCGTGTTCAACGATCTGCGTGATGGACGTGAGAACGGCCCCCATATTGATGGCGCAGTATTCAGCGAAATCCAATTTGCGCCCCCACCCGATCCCTCGCTGTTTCTGCTGGAGCCAGATATGCGGGCTATTTACCACTTCAGTATGCGGCTGGCTTTCCAGCGTCAATACCGTGCTCAGAATCCTCTGCCGGATGGGCCGGTGACTGCCTTTGCTGTCGGCCCCAACCATCAGGCTTTCCTCGCGATCGGGAATCAGGTGTACTATGCTTCTCTGCGGTGAGGGGATGGAGGGGAGAGGGGAGAGGGCAGAGGGCAGAGGACGGAGGGCAGAGGACGGAGGGCAGAGGGCAGAGGACAGAGGACGGAGGGCAGAGGGCAGAGGACAGAGGACGGGGGACGGGGGACTGCTGACCGCCGACCGCCATCGAATGAATTCGATGCTGCTATGAGAAACATGCTAAAGCATGTTCAGGGCGTGCCGTAACATGCTTTAGCATGTTTCCGATACCAGGCCCCGAATTCATTCGGGGGGCTGATCTGATTGCTGACTCGCCGCCTCGCCGACTCGCTGACTCGCCAACTCGCCCCCTGTTCTTCAAGCCCTGTCTGGTGCTGACCAATAAATGCGATGATGAGGCGGGAGATGAAATATTCAAGATTTTCCTCGAGTTGCTGGAGGATAAATGCCCAGAGATTCTGCCCATCTCAGTAAGCACGGGCCGGAACATAGAAGCTATGAAGCAAATCATCTTCGAGCGGCTGGATATCATCCGGGTGTACTCACATTCCCCCGGGCAAGAGGCGAATTTCGACCAACCGTTCGTTTTGCCCACAGGCAGCACCGTGGGAGAATTCTCCCGCAAAGTACACAAAGATTTCTAAGACAACCTGAAATCAGCCCGCATCTGGGGTAGCAGTGCGGTCTTCGGGGGGCAGATAGTCAGCCGCGAGCATGTTTTGCAAGAGGGGGATGTGATTGAGTTGAGTATGTAGAAATTGCAAGAGCAGCGATTCCCGATATGGTTCATACTACTTTGCGAGAAAGCTCTCACCCCAGCCCTCGCCTTATGGTAGAGGGCTGGGGTTGAAAACTCGATTTCTCCCCTAGTTTTTGAGATCGTCCGTGATGAGCGGCAAAAACAACTCATATAATTTATCAACCAGAATCAGTCGGATGGGGATCGTTTGGGATGTGCCCGTGTCGGGGCTTGTGATCACCAGTTGGGTGGTGTAGGTTCCGGTGACCATGCCAGAGATTTGGGGGGAGACGGTGATTGCAGCCGGGGTGCTGCCCGTGAGCGGGGCCGCAGTCAACCATCCCACCGCGGGGCTGATCTCCGCCGTCCAGGAGAGCGCACGCCCCGAACTCTCCACCTGGATCGCCCGCGAGGGGGGCGAGTCTCCGCCCGCGGCGGCCATCCAGGTTATTGCGGTGGGGGTGGCTTCTACTTCCAGGGGTGCGAACCGCAGGATCACCAGCCCCATGACGCTGTTGGCCGCGTAAACGTATTCCCCCTCGACCTGGACGTCATAAGTCTTCCCCGGTAGGCTGTAGGCCGCTACTGAAATCGGCTGCGTGGGCGTGATCAACGACACGGCCCGCACCCCGCCGCTGGCTAGAAAGGCAAAATCGCCCTGCACGTCTACCGCTATGGCAGCGTCTTCCCAATCATTGCCTACCAGGGTCGGGCTGATCGGATTCGCGAGTGAAAACGTCCACAAGCCCCAACTCATGCTGGCCAGGTAAGCGGTCTCGTCCTGCACATGTATGCCGCGGGCGCTGATTATTGTGTCGCTATAATAGCCAGCCTGCGTCGGGTTGGCGGGGTCAGCTACCGAGATCACCTCTATCCCGCCCGGAGTGAAAAATGCTTCAGGGTCATAAGCCAGGTAGGCGTAATCGGCGTTCGCCCATACGTCGTAGGCGTCGTCTATGGGGGTGTAATTGGCGATTTCCGTTGGGTTGTTTTTATCGCTGACGGAGATGATCCTCAGGCTGGAAGGATTCGCGCCGGGGTCTGGGTTGGCGTGATCGCTGATCGCCAGGTAGGCCAAATCTCCGGTGGCGAACACGCCTTGCGCCCCGACCCCGTCCAGGCTGCACGCGCCCAACAGGGTCGGGTTGCTTTTATCACTCACAGAATAGAGCTTGAATCCGGTCAGCAGGTCGGCCAAATAGGCGTAATCTCCAGCCACGTAGATGTCTTTGGCGTAATCGTATCCGCCGGAGAGGGGTTCGTTGGCCATTACGACGGGATGTTCCGGGTCGACCACCGAAATTACCGAAAAGCCGTCGTAGCCGCTGACGATGTAGGCGTAGCCGTCGGCCACATGAAGCGCCAACCCAATACCAATTCCCCCGCCAGGGTTGGCAGCGCCCATCTCCACGGGGTTATTTTTGTCGCTCGTCGAGATAATCCTCATGCCGCCCCCGCTATCCGCAATGTATGCATAGTCTCCCGCCACGCGCACATCGTAGGCGCGCCCCATCGTGTTGACAGAACCCAATTCGGTGATGTTAGCAGGATCGGCCACCGAAAGAATCGCCATCCCGCCGTAATGTGCGCTCACATAGGCCGTATCCCCCACCACACGCACCCCCGAGGCCCAGGACTGCCCGGCATCCATCACGCCCAGCAAATGAGTGTTGAGCAAGACGGGATTGGCGGGGTCAGCGACTGAGATCACACTCAGATACCCCTCCATCATAAAGAAGCCAAAAGTGGAAGCCACGTAAGCCTTGTCTCCGACGACGTGGACACCTTCGGCCATGCCCGTGGTCTGCAAGAAGCCCACTTCGGTGGGGTTGGCTTTATCCGCCACGGAGATAGTCACCAGCCCCGAATCGTAAGACCCCGAAGCCGCCCCAGCCACGTAAGCGGTATCGCCGGAGACGAAGACATCACGGCTGTAGTTGATGTCCACGCTGCCCGTCTCGTTGGGATGGGCAGGATCGGCCACGGAGATGACCCGCAAGGTGCTGTATTTCAGCCAATACACGTAACCGCCCACGGCATGGATGGACGTCCCGCCGCTGCCGGCGGGCAGGGCGCCTACTTCGGTGGGGTTGGCCGGGTCGGCGATCGAAAAGACGTGCAGGCCGTCTCCCGCGATGAGATACGCGTAGTCGCCATCCACATCCAACCCGTCAGAGACCGCATTCAGGATGTCTGTGCGCCCGACTTCGACGGGCTGGGCGGGGTTGGAGATATCGTAGATGAACATGCGTGCGCCGACGCCCAGGTAAGCGTAGTTCCCTTGCACGGCCAGCCGCCTGAGGTCGCCGCCGACTTGCTCGACGATTTCCAGGGTGTATGCGGGGAGTTGGGCGGGCGATTCTGGGGACGCGCCCGCGGTCGGTGCGCTCCCGCCTCCCAATAGCCGCAGCAAAGTCAATGCAAGCACCAAACCAAGCGATAATGAGATCAGCAAATACTTGAATTTCATGGTTGTATCCTTTGAGGGGATTGGGGGATTGGAGATTGGGGATTGGAGATTGGGAGATTGGAGATTGAGAGATTGGAGATTGGAGATTGAGAGATTGGAGATTGAGAGATTGGAGATTGAGAGATTGGAGATTGAGAGATTGGAGATTGAGAGATTGGAGATTGAGAGATTGGTAATCTCTAATCTCTAATCTCTATTCTCCAATCTCTAATCTCTATTCTCCAATCTCTATTCTCCAATCTCCTCTTTCCAGCCTGCCTTCATCATTTCATGATAATCGGCAAGTAGATCAGATACTCATCCGCCATGGTACCCAGCAAGGCAAACTCGCTCAAGTGATCCAAGTACACAGTGAGGGTGTTAGCCATAGTGTCACGGTTTAGTACGGTAAGCGCCACCCACTTCTCTTGCTCAATGTCCCAGTGGTAGAGAGACATCGTACCCTCATCCATCGCTGATGGTGGGAGGGAGTCGTAGTGGATGGTGAGGGTGAGTGGGGGTGTGAAACACGTCAGCGGGTCACCGTGGCAGTCAAAGGCAAACAGATCAAAAGCGACGTTGCCAAAATTGAGCATACCGGTGTCGTGGTGAGGAGCAGCCAGCGGGACGTGGGTCATTGTGATGGTGCAGGTGACGCACACCCCGACCTCCCATTCGAACTCCAAGATGCCATCCGTACTCGTGAAAACACCGGTCGCGTCACACGGGATGACGAAAGTATCGGGGACGAAATACTCGTAGGCGCCCATATCGGCAATGGCAACACTATCTCCATCACCATCCTGCGGGCGGAGGACGTTGACGCGGTCACCCCGCGGAGCCTGGGCATCGCTGGCCGTGTCAATGGCGGGAGAACCGACGCTCAATCGGAAGTTCTCGCAATCCATGCACAACACGTTCACAAACAGAGGGTCTGCGCTGATGTCGTGAGGCCCTGCGACGACACCGCTGTACTTGGTCTCCCAACCCCAGACATCGTTATAGTCCAGGGCAGTGGGAGCGTTCACACTCAAAACGCCCGCGGCCGCTTCGGCGAGAATGCCAAAGGAGTTGGTGTAGGTGCCGACGAAGTAGTCATCGGTCGTGTATTCGGTGCGCACGAGGATATTATTGTAGACTACGCCGGTAGCCCCAGCGGTGAAGTAGAGGCCGACAGTCTTGCCCTCCGCGCCAATCTGGCCTGCGCTGCCGGATAAGCCAGCCACGCCGGGATCGCCGTCGTTACCCGCCGCCCCACCGCTGCCGCCATCCCCTCCGCTCCCTACAGTGCCAGCATGGCCGCGGTCTAACCGATCTACGGTGTTGTTGACCACGCGTGGGGAGGCAGCGGCGCTGTCGCTGTGGATGCCGACGCCGTCAGACGCGTTCCCGGAGGTGCCGCCGTCCCCGCCATTGCCGCCGTCGCCCCCATCAGTATTGGTACCAGAGCCGCCACCGCCGCCATCGCCGCCATCGCCGCCGTCACTACCGAAGCCGCCATCGCCGCCATAGTTGCCGTAGACGAGGTTATTGATCACATCGGAGCCGGTATTTGAAAGGATGCCTACACCCTCGGCGCCATCCCCCCCATCGCTGCCCTGACCGCCGCGGCCGCCGCCGCCGCCCTTGCCGCCATCGCCGGGGTCGTGACCGCTGGAGTCTCCGCCGCTGCCTCCATTGCCGCCTGTGCCACAGTGCGAGCAGGCGAAGCCTCCACCCTGGCCGCCGTGGACGCTGAAGATGGTGTTGCGCAGGAAGTTGGGCGAGGCAGTGGGGCTGCTCAAGCCAGCACCCAGGCCGCCGATACCGCTGGCACCAGCGTCACCGCCGATGCCGCCATTACCGCCGTCGCCGCCCGATCCACCGGTGCCGCCTGCGCCGCCTGCGCCGCCGTCACCAGCAGGGCCAGCACTCCCGCCCCCGCCGCCCTCCATCCACCACACCAGATTGTCCACAACCTGGGCCGGGGTCCCCTCAGAGGCGTAGATACCGGTCGCTTCGCCGCCTGGGCCGCCATTGCCGCCGTTACCTCCCAGGCTGCCATCGGAGGCAATTCCAGGGGCAGGAGGGGTGCAGAAAAGCACATAGCAGCAGGAATTACCGCCTGCGCCGCCATCACCGCCGTCACCAGCGCCGCCGCCTTCGCCGCCCATCCAGGCGCTCAAGATAGCCACAGTTTCGTTGCCGCGCAGATCGGGCGCGGTGTTGCCGGTGACGTAGATGCCCGCAGCATCGCCGCTGATCCCGCCGTTGCCGCCGTTGCTGGCGGCGGCAGCATTGCCAGCATCGCCGCCGAACAAGCCGGGACTGCCGGCTGGGCAATCAGCATTGCCGCCATCGCCGCCATCGCCGCCATCGCCGCCCGCGCCGCCGCGTCCACCGGAGGCAGCATGGACTCCAGAGATCAAGTTGTACCAGATTTTGGGCGTTGCGTTGCTCCCAGAAACGCCGCCATCCACGTAGATACCGGCCGCGTCCCCGCCGTCGCCACCGTCTCTGCCGATTCCGCCGGAGGCACCCTGCCCGCCGTTGTCGTCGGTCGCCCAGCCATTGCCGCCATTGCCGCCGTTCCCGCCATTGCCGCCAAATCCGCCGCTTCCGCTGCCAATGTCAAAGATATAGTTATAGGCGATGAGCGGCTCGCTATCGCCAGTGATGTAGATGCCGTAGGCTGGCTGTCCATCGCTGCCATCGCCGCCGTCGCCACCTGCCCCGCCATCTTTACCGGCAGGGCTGATCTCGGTGCCATCAGCGCCATTGGCGCCGTTAGCGCCATAGACGCCGGAGTCACCCGACATGCCCGACATGTGGCCGATGACGTTATGGGTCACGGTGGGCGAGGCGTTCTCGATGGAGACGCCCCAGGTAGCGTACGTGATGGTGGCGTAGTTGATGATGCTTTCACCGCCCGCGCCCACGTCGAGAATGCGGATGCCCCACCAGGGGGGATCGCCCCAGGTCCCGCTCGTGAAGGTAATAGTTTGGAAGGGATTCGTGAGCTGCGTTGCGGTCATGTAGCCATCCGCCACCAACCGGCCATCTTCGACGATGATCTCGATCAGGTCTGAGACACCGCCGGGATAGGGAGTAGTGTCGGTAAGGATGGCCTCGGTGCCAAAAACCACCTCGGTATTGGGCAAGATGGTCAACACGGCTCCGTTTTGGATGACCACGTCGCTGGTGATGGTATACACGCCCGGCCCCCAGGTTGTATCGCTGTCAATGACGGTGTGAGCCGGTGCCCGAGGCGAGGCTGCCTGGGCCACGGTGGTCGCCATTATCTGGCCTCCCCCCATCAAGGCCAGGAATGCGGCCACCGCCAGGACTGCGATAACAAATGTGCTGGCTAGAAATACAAGTCTTTTGTGCTGATACATGGTGGGTCTCCTTTTTGAATGGGTGTAAGTTGAAAGTGGCAAGTGTGCAAGTGTGCAAGTGTGCGAGTGGCGAGTGAGCGAGTGGCGAGTGAGCGAGTGGCGAGTGGCGACAAAATGCTCTAACCGCCGTCCCCGGCGGGTGGCGAGTCACTGATTCGCTGATTCGTTGACTCGCACACTTGCGTCTGTAAAAAAGCCAGCATTTTGTCCAAATCTGCGAAGCCGCGCCGCTGACGGGTGCGCGTATCTTCCAGACTGAATCGCCACACCGACGATTGGTCGGATGTTGCGGGCCGCTCCTGCCATAAGCGCAGGATGTAGGCGTGGTAGCGCAGGTGGTCAGGGGATTGGGCCATCATTATGCATGTAATCATGTTGTCCGCCCCCCTAACCCCCCAAACTTGGGGGGAACGTTTACTCCCCCCAGAATTGGGGGGCCGGGGGGGCTATGGCTCGTTCCACTGCTCTGCGGTGGAACGCTTGCAAGGACGTTCTACGTCCCAGAGCGGAGCGCAGAGCGCATAAACGTTGGGTTACGACGAGGAGCATCGTAACCAGAGCCAGAGAAACTTGGGGGGAACGTTTACTCCCCCCAGAATTGGGGGGCCGGGGGGGCTTTGTCCAGAAGAGACCCTAAGGGTTTTCACCAGAGCCTGAGTCAAAAATCGTTATCTGTGAGCTTCCAAATCATGGTTTTTGCAGGTGTTTTCGGAAACCCTTAGGGTCTTGGCTGGTGGTTGTGTATAATATACTCATCAACCGTTCCGAAATCGTTCCCGGAAATGCCATGTCTGTTACGCTAACGTTCCAACTTTTAGGAGGCCTGACGATCAGCAGGGAAGGCCGTCCGGTGTCCGGCTTCCATTCCCGCAAGGAGGAAGCTTTGCTGGCCTATCTGGCCATCACCGGGAGGCCGCACACACGCCTCTTCCTGGCCGGGCTTTTCTGGGGCGACCTGCCCGAAAGCCGGGCGCTGGCCAATCTGCGCCGCGCCCTCACCCATCTGCGCGCCGTGGCTGGCGAGCACCTGCGCATCACCCGCCAGGTGGTGGAATTCGAGCGCGAGAGTGATTATTGGCTGGATGTGGAGGTGTTCGAGGAGCAAGTATGCAAGTCTGCAAGTTGGCAAGTGGGCAAGGTTGCATGTGGGCGAGTGGGCGAGTATGCGAGTACGCGAGTGAGGGAGTTGGGCGAGGCAGTGACGCTTTGTCGAGGCGATTTCCTGGCAGGGTTTTACGTCAAGGGTTGCCCGGCTTTCGAGGAGTGGGTGTTTGGCGAACGAGAGCGGCTGCGGAGGCTGGCAATCGAAACACTGCGCACCCTGATCGCCGTCCACCGGGTACGGGGGGAGTATCCGGCGGCTATTGCCTACGCTCACCGGTTGCTGGCTCTCGATCTGTGGCTGGAGGAGACGCACCGGGAGCTGATGCTCCTCCTCGCGCTCAGCGGGCAGCGCAGCGCGGCCCTGGCCCAATACGAGCAATGCCGCCGCCTGCTGGCCGAAGAACTGGGACTGGAGCCGCTGGAGGAGACGAGGGCGCTGTACGAGCGGTTGGTAGATTGGGAAGCTGGTAAATTGGTAGATCGGGAAACTGGTAAATTGGTAGGTCGGGAAACTGTTAAATTGGTAATTCGGGAAGCTGGTAAATTGGTTGATTGGGAAACTGGTAAATTGGTAGATTGGGAAACTGGTAAATTGGTAAATCGGGAAGCTGGTAAATTGGTAAATCGGGAAACTGGTAAATTGGTAAATCGGGAAGCTGGTAAATTGATAAATCGGGCGACCAATCCCCCAATCTACCAATTTACCAATTTACCAATCCCCCAATTTACCAATCTACCAATCTACCAATCTACCGATTTACCATTCGTAGGACGGGGAGAAGAACACGCCCGGTTATTGTCGGTTTGGGAACAAGTTCGAAAAGGACAGGGAAAACTGACGCTGATCGCAGGCGAGGCCGGGGCCGGCAAGACCCGCCTGGTAGAGGAAGTCACTCGCTATGCGAAGGTACAAGGGGCAGTCACTCTGAGCGGACGTTGCTATGAATTCGGCGACAGCGTCCCCTACCAGTCTATCGCAACAGCCTTGCGCTCCGGTCTGAGCGAGGGAGCTGGGGAGCCAGGGAGGAGGGGAGCGCGGGTGCGCGGGAGCAAGGGTGATTCTCCCCCGTCCCCCGCACTCCTGCACCCCTGCTCCCCCGCACCCCTGCTACCCTGCGCCCTGTCTCCAATCTGGTTGGCTGAACTCTCGCGCCTGCTGCCCGAGCTGCGCGAAAATCATCCCGATTTGCCCGCTCCGATACAAGTATCCGGGGAGGCGGCCCGCCAACGTCTCTTCGAAGCGGTGGCCCGGTTCTTGTGCTCGTTCTCTAATTTTCCCATCATCCTTTTCCTCGACGACCTGCACTGGGCAGCGCGGCCCACACTCGACCTCTTGCATTACCTGACGCGCCAGGTGGCTGCCGAACCGGTGTGGATTTTGGGAACCTACCGCCCCGAAGAAGCCGATCTCGACCACCCGTTGACTCGTCTGCGGCAGGGTTTGAGCCGCGACAGGCTGGTTCACCATCTAGGTTTGAAGCCTTTGACCCCGGGCGCAGTCGGCGCGCTGACGCATGCACTGGTCGGTGACGAGCAAGAACATACCTCCCTGGAAACATTTCTCTATCGTGAGAGCGAGGGCAACCCGTTCATCCTGGTCGAAACCATCGCCAACCTGCGTGAAGAGGGCGCGCTGCAATGGGGCGAAGGAGGCAACTGGCTGTGGCGCGGCCTGCCGGAGCGAAGCGCATTGCTGCGAAGCGTGCGGGACATAGTCTTGCAGCGGGTGGGACGGCTCAGCAAACCGGCGCGGCAATACCTGAATCTGGCTGCCGTCATCGGGCGGCAATTCGATATCTCCCTCCTGGAAACAGCCGCCGGGCAGGACGCGGCAGCAGTGGATGAGGCTCTGACGGAGTGGTTGGAGCGGAAATTGGTGCGGCCAGTGAGCGGGAGGCAGGGGGCAGGGAGCAGGAGACAGGGAGCAGGAAGCAGGGAGCAGGGAGCAGGAATCAGTGATCACTGGCTAGTGAATAGCGGTTACGACTTCTCCCACGACAAGATCCGCGCGGTGGTGTATCACGAGATCAGCGCCCCGCGGCGGCGGGTGCTGCACCGGCGGGTGGGGGAGGCCTTCGAAAAATTGTATGCAGACCGGCTGGAAACCGTCTCGGCGGCGCTGGCTTATCATTTCGAGCAAGCCGGCGCGACGGATAAGGCATTGACGTATCTGCCAATGGCCGCAACCCAGGCGGCCTCGGTCTACGCCAACCAGGAAGCGTTGGAGTATTACGACCGCGCCCTGGGGCTGACTCCCGCGGGGGACGAACTGCGCTGGGATATTTTGCTGCGTCAGGCGGAAATCATGCGCCTGATTGGGTGGCACGACCAAACCATCGAAGTTTGCAAACAAGTCCTCGATGGCGGGGATGAACTCTGGCAAGCCAGGGCCGCCAATATTTTGAGCGAATCCTACCGGGCGCGCCGCGATTACGAGCAGGCGCGGTTCTACGCCTGCGAAAGCAACCGGTTGATGATCCTCGCCGAAGCGGACACAGAGACGGGCGCGCCCAAAGAACAAGCGCGGGCAATGCAGGCCCTGGGACTGGTCGAGCGCGAACAGGGAAATCTAGACGAAGCGCAGGCCTTATTCGAGAAGGCGCGGGCCTTGTACACCGCCTCGGACACGCCGCACGGCGCGGCGGAGGCCCTCGTCGGCCTGGGTAAGGTTTACGCCGACCGCGGGCAGCATGACATCGCCAGGCAACAATTCGAGGAGGCCATGGCGGTCTTTATATCTCTGGAAGACCGCCAGCGCGAAGCTGCTTGCCTCCGAGATATCGGCATGACGCACTGGCGGGAGGGGGCCAACGCCGCAGCCAGCCAAGTTTTCGATAAAAGCCTGAGCATCTGCCAGGAGATCGGCGACCGGGAGGGCGAGGCGGGCAGCCTCAACGGGCTTGGATTGGTACTCATCACACAGGGAGCACACGATGAAACCCGGCGTTATTGGGAAGAAAGCGTAGCCATCTTCCGGGAATTGGGTTTGGAGAAGCGCGTGGCCTTCGGCTTGCACAACCTGGGCATTTTGCACATGAGCCAGGGATATTGCTCAGACGCTCAACAATGCCTCGAAGAAAGTCTGACGATTAACCAGGCTGCCGGGGCAAAACCATCTCAGGCGCTGGATATGGGCTGGCTGGGTAAGCTCGCGTTACACTTCGGCGAATACCAGGCCGCCCTGAAATACCTGGACGCAGCCCTGGAATTAGATCGGGAGATTGGCGGCAGCACGGAACAAGACATGCACCTGATCTGGCGCGGCGTCGCCGCTTACGAGACCGGCGATCTGGATGGCGCTCTGGGCTACATCCAGCGCGCCATCCAGAGCTTGGAGGGAACCCGGGTGAGATTAAAAACGCACGAGGTCTACCGTGAATTATCCCAGGTTTATCTGGCGAGAGGAGAGGGGGAAAAAGCGCTGGATGCGGCCCGCGAGGCGCTGCGGCACGCCGAAGTTATTGGTGATGGCAACACTCTGGGTTTTGCTCTGGCTAACCTGGGTGCGGTGTGCGCCAGTAGCCTGATAACAGACGCTCCCGACCCGCGCCCCTACTTCGAGCGCGGGCTGGCCTTGCTGCAAGATGGCGTCCCTGCCAGCTTGTGGCACGGTCAGGCTTTGCGGGAATATGGCGCACACCTGATACAATGCGGCGAACTCAATCAGGGGGAGGCTTATCTTCACGAAGCGCGGACCATCTTCGAGCGGTTAGGTGCGCAGGGGGAATTGGCGAAAGTTGAGGCGTTTTGGAACCTGGCTTGAATAGACCGCGGACACCTGCACTTTCACCGCAGGTGTCCGCGGTCTATTCAAGCGGAGGGCAAAACGTTTGCTATAGAGGTAGCCGGGTGGTAGTGGACGTGAACGCGGCGAATGTACTCGATGTTTTCGATCAAGGTATGTTCTACCTGGGTGGCAATCCTGTCTCCTTCAGCCACGCTCAACGCGCCATCCACGCAGATAGTGATATTGACCACCAGGTGCGGCCCGAATCGGTGGGCGTGGATTTCTTCGACCCGCAGTACACCTGGAATGGTATCCAATAAGTCGGCAATTTGTTGAGCCAGTGCATGGCCCGGAATGGTGTCCATCAAATCGTCGGTCGACTCGCGCAGAATCTCGATGCCCGTGCGCAGGATAATCAATGCCACCAGTGCTCCGGCCAACGGGTCAACCCACGGATAACCTATCTGGCCAAAGAGGATGCCAAGCGAGGCTGCCAGAGCAGAAAACACATCATTGCGGTGATCGTAGGCCAATGCCAACACAGCGGTATTCTGCGTCTGTTGGCCTATCCGCTGCGTCCAAGCCGTCAACCCCAGCTTGATCACCACCGTGAGCAGCCCCACTCGTTGCGCTTTGTAACCCAACTCTTGTCCTGGGCTTTCCCAATCAACACAACCCCGCTTTGGCCTTCACATCGCGACAGATAACTCTTGGCAATTTCTGCTTTATCATCCCCCTTTTCAAAGGTGATGCAAGGAATATCTTGGTCTGTCGCATACCGCTCCACATTTCGACGGAATGCATCACTCAATTTCTTCATCATTTGTGGTGAAGGAATGGGCCAGTTCTTTTGGTTCCGAATGAAGTTGATCACCCCTCCAGGCCAGTAGATTTTTCACGTACCCATTCAGGTATACTCGGTCAACGCATTCGATATTCAATGTAACTTTGTTTTGAAGTACTTCCTTCACTGTTAGCATAGCCAACCTCCTCTGTTGGCTTTATTATACACTTTTGCCTCCAGCGTAGTACTACTTGTCGGTTTGAGGCGAAGCTTCGTTAGACAGTTACCTTGAGACTGTTTTTTCAAACACTTCGTAAAAACTTGGAAGGTCTTTAGCCACCCCGTGTGGGGCGTTTTTAGCGTCTCTTGGTCTGGGTTTCCTCCCCCAAAACAGAGTCGTTTTCTTCGATTCTAGCAAAAACTCGGCCAACGTGGTTGAGTGAGTGCATTTAGCCGTCGCTACGCTGCCCCCCACCAATCGACTCCCTCGCACAGTCCCATGGCATTCAACCGCCCGCGGATCAACTGCCTGGCCCCGCGTGCCCCAACGGCGGCCAAAACCACCGGGTTTTCGTAGCGCGCCCACCAGACGGGTAAATCTTTTGGGGGAATGATTGGCAGCCCCCGCCGGGTGCGGCCAATTTTTTTGGGATCAATATCCACAAAGACAACCAGGGGGACATTCTGCCGCTGCAATTGTTTGCTCAACCGGCGGCCCATCATCCCTGCCCCCCAAACGATTAGTGCATCCCGGCCTGCGAGTGGGCCGCGGGCCAGATAGTGAGCTTTGGCCCGGATGAAATTCTCCAACGAATAGCGGCTGTCGGTGCGGGTGATGCGATTGGGATGCTCGCGCCATTCGAGCAGCACTTCAGGGATTTTGGCAAAGCGTGCCCCGGCCAAATACATGCGCAGCCACAAGTCGTAGTCTTCGGGCCAGCCAAGTTCTTGATAGCCGCCCATGCGCTTCATCCAATCGGCGCGCATGGTCACGCTGGGATTGGGCAATGGACTTTCGACGAATATCTCCCGGCGGATGTCTGCATCGGTGACTAGGGAATTGAGCCACTGAATGTAAATCCGAAAACCCTCTCGCACCTGGTTTTCGGGGAAAGCTCTGACCAGGCTGCTCACCGCGGCAACCCCGGGATGCTCGTCGAGAAATGTGACTTGCTGGGCCAGCCGTTGGGGGTGAGCGCGGTCGTCGGCGTCCATGCGGGCAACGTAGGGGGCGCGGCAGGCCTCCAGTCCGGCATTGGCGGCCGCGATGACTCCGCCGTGGGGGCGGGATAACACTCGGAAACGGGCATCCCCCTCGGCCCAGTCCCGCAGAGTCGCCAGGGTGGAATCAGTCGAGCCGTCATCGACAGCAATCACCTCGAAATCGGAAAAAGTCTGCCGAGAGAGACTGTCCAATGTTTCTGTCAGCGTCTCGGCGGTGTTGTAACATGGCATAAACACAGATACAGCCGGCATGATTGCATTGTACCTGAAACCTGCTAACTTGCCACCCGCTGACCGCCGTCCACCGACCGCCGACCGCCGTCCGCTGTCCGCCATCCGCTGTCAGATCGAGATTTCCATAAGTCGACTATCGCGTGTCGTTGACGCAGTGTATCCAGCATGGTAGAATTTCCCCGCTATCGCCCCCATCGTCTAGTGGCCTAGGACATGGCCCTCTCAAGGCCAAGGCCGGGGTTCGAGTCCCCGTGGGGGCACTATCAATAAGCATAAATTCTAAACTACAAATCCCCGCCATCTGGCGGGGATTTGTAGTTTAAACATAGTCACAATCTCATACTCATCTAATCAAGTTGAGGAGGCCAGCGATGAGTGATATTGCCGGGGAATATTGAGAAAATGCAACGTCTAGTGACGAGTGGGCTTGAAGTATCTCCTCGGATGTGGCTTGGGGATGTTCGTTGAGATAATCGAGCGCAATAGAGATGCGGATACGACCTTTCGTCAAGGCATCGAGCAGAACTTCCTGTGCCTTGGGGGAAAGGTAAGACACAGCTTCCACGTTGCGTAAGGCAATATGGGATTGCAAGGCAGGCGGCAGACTTTTGCGCAATTCCTCGCGACGTTTGCGTCGTTCGTCATAAGAAATGGGCATAAAAATTCCTTTCTGGAACGGATAGAGCTGGCAGATATGAGAATGTTACCAGACGATAGGGGGGGGAGGTCGGCTAGCGTCGCGCTTTTAGTACCTGAGCAGTGAAAAGTTTGCATACCATACCGGCACGGTGCAAAAAACAAGGAAATTAACCACAGATGTCACGGATTGCACGGAAAAAACAAAAAGAAAAAATCTGTGAAAATCAGTGTAATCCGTGGTTCCGGCTCGTCCGGGTTAGGTCTTTGGAAACACCCAAAATATAGGAAATGAGACACACGGGGTATCCAAAGCACAGAAAACAAGGCACCTATAGATATCCAACATTAATACTTGTATGATATACACGATAAATCGACATCAAGCAACGCTAACTAAAGCCACCCTGTTTCACCCCCAAACGCAGTAAATGAGACACTGGGATACCTGTTTAACCAAAAAGCACGATATTCACCCCGTTACGCTTCTTTTACTAAGGTGCGAACTATGTGATTTACAGTGATTTACAGTGATTTGCCCTGGCCCTGGGCATCGGGCTTTACCGGGGCTTTACCGGGGCTTTACTTTGTTTTTCCACTGAGAGCACGTGGAAACCACACTGATACCACACAGAGACGCTGGAGATCAACCTCGAGTCACCCCGATAACCCAGAGATCAGCTCGGAGTGGATGCCACTGAGATCACAGGGAAAGACTGCATCCCAAGATGGTCATAGTATCTGGGGCGTGTTATTAGCCTGTTCCCGTATGACAGGGTTTGTTCGGTGTTGAACCGCCTGGTTGTGCATCGGGGTGTAAACGAACCATGCCCCAGTGTGAATTCTGCTGGTGCGGGTTTGACATCCCGGAGACGAATCTGCACCATCAGATTAACTTGCTGATGAGCCGCTTGACCGAACAGCAGCAACACTGGTGTGCCGTGCTGAAAGCAAAACATCACCGCTGCGGAGGTGCGCGACTGTTGGCCAGATTACGGGGTTGTCCGATAAGATGGTTAGGATGAGGAAAATGAAGCTTGAGGGAGAGTTGGACGGGAGGTCGGTGGTGGGGCGGTGTCTGTTGCGGTGATGGGGTTTGGCTGGCGCGAGGACAGGGGCCAGTCCGGGGGGTTGTCCGGATGGGCGTACGTCGATTTGGAGGCGGCGGGGGTCGTCAGTCCTGGCACGGGACGTCCCCATGTGCGGTGGTGCGCGGTGGTAGGACTGGGGGCGCGGCTGCGTGGGCCGGGAGCGCGTGGGTAATCAGGTTGAGGAGCAGGGTGGGCAGGATGATTAGGCGGGTGAGGGTGGGGAGGAGGGTTTGAGTCAGGGGGGGGCTGGTAACGATTAACTGAGATCAATGCTGTGTTCCCGGTTAGAAGTAACGAAGGGGCAATTTTGGCAATTACTCAATGAAGCGATGCTCTTTGCCTGAGTCTACATGAAGTGATAGATGCGATCAACCACCTACGCATGAACAGCCTAAACCGACCAGGCAGCCAAATCCCGGTCTACTTGGTCGAGATCGAGCAGCGACATTCCAACGGATTCCCAATTCTCCCCCTTCCCTTGAGACTCTTCCCGGGCAAAAACCTGCGCCCCACTCGTCCAGCCTCCGCGGGCAAACCCCAGATAGCAAACCCGCCATTTCCCATGCCTGGGCGTGATTTCGGCGGTTCTGGCAACTAAGTCACACAACACCTTGCGGTCTGCCGGGCGCGTGCTCCATTTGCATTCACCCAGGATCAACGTCTTTTCCATCGGGTTATAACCCACCACATCTACCTGGGCTTTTCTGGTCCAGGCGCTGCCCACCTGATCGGGCAAAAAGGGAAGACGGTCATCATCGTCGCAGATACGTAACAGCCACTCCCGGCAAAGTTCTTCCCATGTATGTGTACCAATAAAGTCGCGCAAGTGACGCTTCATCTCAGCCAGCGTTTTTTCTTGCACCCCCGCTGAAAGCTGCCGTTGACGTTGGGAAAGGAAGCGGTAGTAGAAACGCAAAAAGGGGTCCACAATGTGGTGACGTCCCAGGCGGGAGGCTGGCGGCGCCGTGACCGGGATGCGCCGTTCCACGAATCCGGTGGCTATCAATTTTTTCAGGTAGGCGGGGATATGGGTGTCTGGCAACCCGGCAAAACCGGCGATCTGCTTTGGTGTACGATGCCCGTAGGCCATCGCTCGCAGGATTGCCACATAGTTATGCGCGTCGGTGACAAAATCTTGTAACAGCAAACGGGGTTCGTCATGCAACAACCGGTGAGTGGTCAGGAATTGGCGGCGAATGTTTTCATCCAGGCTCAGTTCCGGATCAAAAAGCTCCCAATAGGCTGGAATACCACCTGTCATGGCGTAGACAGCTACCCGTTCGTCCGGGCTATACAGTGGGAAATATTGCGGGGTGAGACCAAACGGCAATGGAAGCAGGCGGAGCAGTGCAGTGGCCCGACCATACAATGGGGCCTGGTAGGAGAGAAGATGCCGCTGCATCATGCCAATATGTGAACCCGATAGGCATAGAACGATGTTGGTGTGTTTTAGGAGATGATCCCACAAGTTCTGTAATGCCCCAGCGATGCCCGGTTCGGCTTCCAACAAATAGGTGAACTCGTCCAGAATGATGAGCAGCCGCTCATCCTGCGCATACCGCGCCATTTCTTGGAAAGCCTGGCTCCAGGAAGCGTAAGTGAATTCGGCCGGAGCGTGTACTACGGGATTTCCGAAGTTGTAGACAGCCTGCGAAAAAACGCGCAGTTGATCGAGTTTAGAAGTAGGTTCGGCTGTCCAAAACAGTACCCTGGGACGGGTGGTATCCAGCCAGTGGGTGAGCAGGCGCGTCTTTCCAACGCGTCGCCGGCCATAGATGATCAGCAGTTCCGCTTTAGACGAAGCCCACAGTCTGTTTAAGAGCTCTAATTCCTGGCTGCGTCCGACGAAAGGGTATTGATCTACATCTATCTTGTATAACATAATTGCAGTTAATATAACACAGTTTATGTTATATATCAAGTAAGAGAAACGAGAGAGCGTTGGTTCAGGATGAGTAGGGAGATTATTATTGGCTTTTTGGGAAAAACGGGACAGGAATCACGCTAAAATTCCAGGCTAACGCCCCTGGAGCGTTCTTGTCTGCGTAACGAAGGGAATGTCCCTGTTACTCTCTCAGCCGGGGACGATGTTCAAGACAATGTTCAGGGGCAGAAACCATAAGTACATCCAGTGAATACAACTATATATAGATTCTCGGTCTTTTGGCCCGTCTTTTTGGCCCGTCACAACGTAGAAAACCAAGTACATCCCATGTCCTAACCACGGCAGTGTCATCGGCACATCAATGACTAGAACAAAGCCTGGCACAATGTAGAAGACCAGGTGTCCCCCATGTCCTGCCCACAGGAGTTTCCTCGACCCCACACCGGCCAGAACAAAGTTTGTCACAACGTGGAAAACCAAGTGTCCCCCTGTTCCCAACCATGTCCCACCACCGGCCATCACATCGATCTGACAGCAATGACAAAGACCCGACCCCCGGCAGTGTCATCGGCACAACAATGGACTGGACAAAGTCTGGCACGCCGTGGAAAACTAAGTTCCCCCACCGGCAGTAACATCGGCTCAACACCGGCCAGACAATGTCCCAAAAAGCGTAGAAAACCAGACGACTCCCCATGTCTGTCCTCCCACGTTCCCAACCAT
>JBDRGC010000064.1:0-21059 GCA_043818215.1 Chloroflexota bacterium
ACCAGTTCCCCGATTTACCAATTTACCAGTTTCCCAATTTACCAATTTACCAGTTCCCCGATTTACCAATTTACTAGTTCCCCGATTTACCAATTTACCAGTTCCCCGATTTACCAATTTACCAGTTTCCCAATTTACTAATTTACCAGTTCCCAATTCTCCCGCATACCAAATCGCATCGAAACGGCAGACATCTTCACAAATCCCACACCCGGTGCAGATATCCTCATCAATCCTGGCAAACTGGCCGCCCCAGAAATCTTCACGGAAGATAATCTTTGGGGAGAGTACCAACTCCAAATTGGAGGCGTCCACATCAGCATCCACCAAAACGGCGCGGAAAGGAACATCGTCTAACGAGAGTAAATGCGCAAAGGCAGCTGCGATACTGGTTTTACCTGTGCCGCCTTTACCACTGAGAATCACAAGTTGTTTCATAAGTTTTCTCAGGTGCGACGCACTTTCTAAGTGCGTCGCACCTTGAGCCGGATAAGACCCATTAGAAAATTCGCCCGGGGGACTCGCTGCATATAAAGCCGATAATCGTCACCAAACTTTTCAATGCCGTCCTCATCCGCATCACGAATAGCCAGGTAGATCAACACAGCGGAGATCAAGCCCATACCAATGATCAGCCAGTGTTGGGCGAGTAACATTAGCGCCAGGTTGAACAGTATCCCGGCCACGTATTGGGGATGGCGGCATAAGGCGTAAAGGCTGGTATCCACAAATTTTGTCGTATGAATATAACTTTTCCCCTTGGGAACGCCACCTGCTTTTCGCAAGATAATCATGGGCGCGAAAGCAAAAAATAACGAGAGCAACCATACACCCCAGCCCAACCACTGAATGGCCTTTATGCCAGGCAGCTTGAAGACAAAGAAGCCTAACACGTATTGCGCCACGATCAGGACCGAGATAATGAGTATGCTTCCGGATAATTTCCACGTTTTCTTCATCTGCATACAACAACCGTTTCATTGCGAGCGTCTTTTGCGAAGCAATCTCCTGCTCACCTTGGGGGAGATTGCTTCGTCACAAAGAGCGTTCCTCGCAATGACATTTTCCCGTTCGTACAAAACCTAATTAATCACATTTCACGTCTCACATCATTTGTATATGCAAATCCCTGTTGTACCTCGACTATATTGGTATACAAATCACGGAAAAGCGGCAGGTACTCTGGAAAGGCTGCGACCAGTGGCTCTCCCCGGGCCAGGGTCTCCGCAATACGACGATCCATGGGTATACGCATAAGGATTGGCACGCCGGCCTCGCGGCAGTAATCGTCCACGCCTGTATCGCCGATCCCATCACGGTTGACGATGACCCCGGCGGGGATATTGACTTCTTGTGTCAATTCGTAAGCCTGACGAAGGTCGTGCAGCCCAAAGGGAGTCGGCTCGGTGACCAGGAGCACTAAATCTGCCCCCCGCACAGATTCGACCACCGGGCACGATGCTCCGGGAGGCGAATCCGGCACCACGATGTCAGCATCCATATAATTCCGCCACTTTTTTAGCTGGGTGATGACCGGGACAGCCATCGGCTCGCCAATATTGAGCAGGCCGTGTCCGAAATTGATTCCATCGAGGGAAAGTCCGCCCTCTAAAAGGCCCAATGTCTGCGGCACTTCTGTGATCGCGTCTTCAGGGCAAACCAGGGCGCAGCTTCCACAGCCATGACACATTTCAGGGAACACGAGAGTCTGCCCACCGAGCACAACAATGGCGTGAAATTGACAGACTTCGGCGCAACGTCCGCAGCCGGTACACAAATCAGCGTCCACTTCTGGAATCAGGATGTCGACGTTTTTGCGCTGATCCAGGGCGGGCTTGATAAAGATATGGGCATTAGGCGCTTCGACGTCACAATCCAGGCAAGACACAGATATGCCCGAATCCGCAAGCGCTATAGCGAGAGCGGTGGCGACGGTAGTTTTACCAGTGCCACCCTTCCCGCTGGCAACTGCAATGATCATTGTTTGGATCGCTCCTACTGATGTAAACTGGGGCCGGTAGAAGCGTTGACTTGCTTCAACTCGCCGGCCAGGAATTTATCGAGCAGTTCTTCCGGGGTTCCACTATCGGCTTCGAAGGCCTGAATGCCAGCCGCTCCGATGGCGGAAAACGCATTAGGGCCGTAGCGTCCGGTGATGGTGGCTTCTACGCCGTTGCTAGAAAGGAACTGCACGGCCTGAGGGCCAGCTCCGCCCCGGGCTGTAGCAGCCGGGTTGGGCTTGGCTTCCCAAGCGCGGGTTTCGGTGTCGATGAAGATAAAATAATCACAGCGCCCAAAGCGGGAGCTGAATTGGGTGTCGAATTTTCCGTCAGATGAAGAGATTGCAAGTTTCATGTTATATCCTAATCCGGATACACCGGAACTATTTTTCACCACCAAGGACACAAAGGAACACGAAGGTTTTTTTTCTTTGTGTTCCTTCGTGCCTTTCGTGGTAAATTTTCTTGTTTTTTTTTGCACAATCAGAGCATGCACTGCACGCAACGTTTACTCGCGTGTCATTTGCGTGCCGCATTTGGGGCATTTCATATCGTAACAAGGTTGGCCTACGGCATGTTTAGCTTTATGCCCGCAACTGGGGCAGACGCAGTAACCGCTAGGGCCGGCAGCCTTAGAGCCGCCTTGACGTCCCCGGCCTCCGCCACTTTGTCCCTGGCCTCCGCCTTGTCCGCTCCCGCCCCCACTGCCGCTTCCACTACCACTTCCTCGTCCTCGTCCCATACCACTCACCTCCTTTTTGGGTGAAATCTGAGTGCCGACCACCGACAGCCGCCAATCGACCGCTAAACCCCTCACCGCCAGGGTCTCATTATACGAATTTCCAAAGACCCGAAATATCTTTTACGGCGGTCAGCGGTCGGCGTTCTGCCGTCTGGCTTGCTACTATTGAGACTCTAGCTTCTCAAGCCGGTCGCTGATGCGCTGAAGATTGTCTTGCAAACTCTGGGCTTGCGTTTTGAGAGTATCTACTTCTTGCTCTCGTGAAACCACTGGCATGGCACCAGCTTGGACAGGGTCATTAAAAAAGCCTCCGCCCTGCCCCCATCCACCTCGCCCACGACCAAAACCACGGCCAAAGCCGTATCTTGCGCCGCGGCCGAATCCACGACCAGCGCCATAAGCTGTAGCATTACCAGGGGCATTCGCCCCAGAACAATATCCGGCTCCTCGTCCGGTCATTGGGCCTCTTCCTTCAGGGCCTGTTCGATCTCCAAATGGCATTTCGTGCCTCCTTTTATTAATGAACTTAAATTTGAGTATTATCTTCTATTTTTTCCGCGCCCACTCCCGCTCCCGCGGCGGCGTTGACGTTGGCCGCGGCCGTTTCGTTGTCCACGTCCACTAGCCCGGTTGAATGAGTTCCTTCCAACTGCCGGTTCGCTGATTGTGGCGTTCGATTCTTCGATTGAGCGAGGGCGACGCTCCAACCAGTCTACGGCCAGAGACACTAAACGCGGCAAGGCTCCAACCAATGCTGAACCAATAGCCGCTCCGATCGAGGGGGAAACAGGCCATTGCGGGGCCGCCGGGAGTACTTCTACTTCAGGTATTGGCACGGGGTAAGATGCGGTGGCAGCATTTCCAATTGTGCCAAGTTTTTCTATCAGCAGAATTGCTCCCCGTGGACAAGAGTCCATACAGACTTGGCATTCTTCGCAAAGTTCTTGCTCAACAAATGCTTTATCAGCACGCAAGACAATTGCCCCAACGGTACAAGCATCAACGCAGATACCGCAGCCATCACATTGCTTGCTATCAATATAGATCAAAGACATCACCACCTTTAACTTTAGCTATGTTCGACTTTCTCATAGGCAGCCTCCAGACTATCTATCTCTTGACGGGTGCGGTGCAGGTCTGTCATCCATTCCGTCAAATGGAGTTCGCCCTCTGAGGTGATACTGTAGACCCGTCGCTGCGGGCCGAGGCTGTCGTCATCCCACTCAGAGGTAACCAGCCCGGAGGCTTCCATATCGCGCAGGGCACGGTAAACCAGGCTGGGGTCTAGCCGTTCGCTGTCAAAGCCAAATTCGCTCAATCCGTTTGTCAGGTTATAACCATGCGCCCCGCCCCGGTGAAGCATAACAAGCAGGCAGGGCTGTAAAAAACTCGTGACACCCCGGCGGTGGCGTCTCCGCTGCCGCCCGCCCCCTCTTCCTTGCCCACGCCCCGGTCCTCGTCCACCTGGCATTGCGATTCTCCTTGGTTAGTATTATGAATAATGTCTATAGTCTACTGTACTATAGACTTTATGTCAATAGACAGAAATTAAATTGACAGAAATTAAATGGGTGTATTTCAAATGATTTGAAGTAAGATATTTCGCCGGTTGAGCGGTGTCCTGAGTTCACTGAAGGGTAGCTGATGCTTTCCAGCGTATACCTATGCAGGCACTGCGCACTTGCGCCGTACGGCAAGTGCAGGTGTCGAAACCCAGAAATGTCGCTTTGACCTAGTAATATCGCTTGATTTCGATACGGGCGACGAAAAACATGTCGCCCTACTCAATCAGCGCTTTCAACTGAAATGAAACACACCCAAATAAATTTATTAGCTCTTTAGGAACGAGAATTAAATAACTTGCGCGTTTGTATCCTAACGCGAGCGCTGGTTGAGTAGCGCAGGCATACGTTTTTAGTGCCGGAGCGTATCGAAACCCAGCGGATTAAGGCAAATTAGCTCATTTTCACGCCCCGCTTGGTTTCGATACGGCTCTCCGTCCCTCCGAGCTTACTCAACCGGCGCTACACTCAAATTTGGAAATGGGCAAGTTATTTGATCACCGTTCCTTAGGATTTAGTAGCGGTATTGTGATCTACCGGACAATCAACACTGGCCTATCTACGTACGCGATGATCTTGTGCGCCAGGTCATCGAGCAGAAAGCTGCGCCACCCTTTGCCGCGGTGGGCGCCAATGGCCACCAGATCATAATCGCCGCTGCGGGCCTCGGCCAGGATTTCATCCACAACCAGGCCATGTCGCACCTTGGGAATGAGATGGGTATCCGGTCTCTCGATCACCTGGATATCCCGCTCTAGCAACTCGCCCTCAGGTGAATGCGTCTCGATCAATTCTTCGGCGTCGGCCCGTAATTGTTGCCCCCTGACGCCAGGGCCAGCACTGATCTGCGACATAACATGCAAAATGGTAAGCTCTTCATCCCCTTTCAACAAATCTGGCAATTGTGCAGTGAGACGGCCAAGTATTGGTGATATTCCAGCGCCACTATCGCATAGCAAAATACGACGTATCGGGCCAAACTCCCCTCTAACCACGATGATGGGGACAGGAGCGTACTTTGCCACGTTTACCACCGTGGAACCCCGAAAGAATAGTGCCAACCAGGTATGTGCCCGGTTTTTGCCCAAGATCACCAGATCGTAGCCACCCTCCTCGATTTCCCGGAGTATTTCTTCTGCCGGGCGGCCAATCCTCACACGGGTGCGTACATCTTGCACTCCTAGAATACTGCGGGCGCGAGTCAAAACAGCATCAGTCTGAGGTGGGGGACGATCAGCTAGATGTTCGATTACAGTCAGAATAGTGAGCGGTTCATCGGTTCGCGACGCTATCTGAGCGCCAAAACGTAAGGCAGCCTCGGCACGGGAAGAGCCATCTGTGGTCATCAGAATACGCATTGCATATTTTCCTCATTAGACGTATTGCTCAATAAAATTACAAGCTTTTGGATACGGATTCCACGGAGCAACACGGATTTCTCTTTGTTTTTTGATTAAATATCCGTGGAATCCGTGAAAACACCTGCACTGCGTGCGGCGCAAGTGTCCGTGTCCAATTTCTAGTTTCGCTGATCAGCGACAGGTCTATTCAAATCAGCATAAGTACAATAGGGACTACAAAAATGGCAGCCATGAAGATTGCTAAATTACGGTTAGTATCTGTGACCCAGGACACAAAACTCAGGACGACCCGCAGGTAACGGGGATAGACTGTGAGCAAGATAGCCAGGGACACAATGCTAATACTGAACATGCCAACATAAACGATGGTAAAGGCCGGCGGATTATTCAGCAACACGGCTGCCAGTAACGTATCAATGAAAGTTGTAATATTAGCACCCATGATGTATGGGATCACATTCTCCCGGCGGACGAAGCCGCGGGCGCTCAGGGGCACCAGGATGCTCAAGGAGAGACTGACCGACATGGAAATCATCGTCACCAACGCGCCCAGGGCGAACATCACCACTGGCCGATAGACCAGACGCGAGAGCCACCCCAAATGGCTTTCTTTGATGGTCATCTGGGGCAGGCATTTATCGAACAGGTTGAAGCTGAGCAAAACGACTCCTAATCCGAGGAGGAAAACCGCCCAATTTGGCAGCAGACTAACCAACGGCGCAGTGACAGGCTCCACTAACCGGTCAATGATCGAGCGGAGCAGCGCCCCTGAACGCAGTTGCATTCCGTCGAGCCAGCCAGCGCGCAGGATGAGGGCGCCCAGAAATAATCCAGGAAGATAAGTGGTGATTGTGACGGTGAGAGAAATCAACCCCATAGACAAGCTGGTAGCCCGGTCGCGGCCGCGCAGGACATAAAGAAAGCCAATGAAGAGCACAATGAACCCTGCTCCCAGCCGGCTGCCTGAAATCATTGCAAACGCGCCCAGCTTATCCACCACCCCGGCGTCGAAGAAAGTAAGCGAGGCCGCAGCGACCGGCGAACCGCTCATAATGATATAGGCAAACAGCCAGCCAAAACCGAGACAGTTGGCCGCATTGGTGACAGAAAACAAATCACGCACCAACGGGGCTACGCCGCGCGCACCATCTTTCATCAACGTGATGGACACCACAAACAGATACAGGCTGCTGATAAAGAGCGTTATCTTACCGATATGTGCCCGCTCCCACCAGGCCCGCCTCGATTCCGGCAAGACAAGCTCGTCAAGAATAGCCAGCGAATCTCCCAGGTTATTCGGGGATGAGTGCTCCGGCGGGTTGTCTGACATAGTCCGGTGCGGATGATCGGATTTTATCATTTGTTTTCTCCCAAGCCCGGCACCAATAAAGCCGATTCCAGATCAAGCTGCGGTTCGATTTCAGTTTTCCACAAATTTTCCACCAGCCCGGTGTAGGCCTGCGCCCATCCCCCCAGGTCTTCAACAGTAAAAGCTCCGATCAGTTCGGGAGATGCTTGGCAATCCAAGTCAGCTGGACGTAAATGGTAGCGGCTGAGAATCCCCTGTCCATCGTCACTTGCAAGGAATTCGATGAACGCTTCGACTGTGAGACGCTCGGCGCGGGTGACATTGTCGTCCACGATCACGGCTTCTAGCTGGGCGAGGATAGTGCTTTCAGGCACTACGATCTCTAGTTCGAGGCCCCGTTCCAGGGCCAGACGGGCATCTTGTTCGTAGGTCACCAAAGCATCGCCAGCGCCCAATTCGAACAGAGTCAGCGCAGCCCTGCCCGAGGGCGCTAACAGGCGCACATTGTACCAGATGTCCATGAGTTGCGCCTCGGCGCGGCTCTGGCCGCCGGATTCCAGCAAGGCGCTGCCGTACTCGGCCAGCACAGCCCATTCGCCAGCGCCGGAGCTGCGCGGGTCGGCGTGGAGCAAACGCAGTCCAGGTTGAGCCAGGTCGGCAAACTCGGCCAGACCAGCCGGATTGCCGGGACGGGTGACAATTACCATCGGCGTGCAGCCTATCACTAGGAGTTCGGTATCCTCCCGCACCACCCGTCCAAATTTGAGCCAGGTAACATGCTGGGCATTGCTGAACACAGCTACATCAGCCGGAGCGCCCAGGTTGATCTGCCCGGCCAGCGTCCCCGAGGGACCGAAGACACCCTCGATACTCAGATCTCGACCGGTATCGGCCTCCCATTGCGCCTCGAAAGCGGGAAAGATACCTTGGGTGAAGACTTCTTCTTGGGTGCTGAAGGCGTATACCACCAGTTGCACCGGAGCGTGGGAGTTGGACAGGATGGCCTGCCACCCGTAGTAAGCAACTACGATCAGCAGTACCACGGTCAAGGCCCAACCTGCTATGCGGCGCCAATTCTTGCTTTTATAGGGGTCGATTAGGGATGGTTTCATGTGTGTTTATCCAAGATCGCCTGATAAATAAGCTTGCGTACGCTCGTCTCTTGGGGAGGTAAACATCTGGGCAGCAAGGCCGGCTTCCACTAACACTCCCATCCAGAGGAAGATGACGTAGTCGGCCAGACGACGCGCCTGCCGCAGCAGGTGAGTGACCACAACTATAGTGGTCTCCTCCTTGAGAATCTTGAGTTGTTCTTCGATCCGCTGTGCCGAAATCGGATCCAGGGCCGAGGTTGGTTCGTCGCACAACAGCACCTCTGGCTCCACGGCCAGGGCACGCGCCAGACAAAGCCGTTGCTGCTGTCCGGTGGATAGCCGCGAGGCCGGCGCCCATAGGCGGTCCTTGACCTCATCCCACAGGCCGGCCGCTCGCAGATAGCGTTCTACGATGCGGTCCAGGTTACGGCCATTGCCCTTATCGAGTCGTTGCAGGCCGTGGATACGCCGCCCGTAGGCCACATTGTCGTAAATAGACATCGGCAGGGGGGAAGGCTTGGGGGCCAGCAGCCCCATCCGAGTGCGCACCTCGGTCACGTCCACGCCGCGGCCATAAACATCCACACCGTCCAGCAAAATCCGGCCTGTCACCCGCACCCCGTCAGTCTCCTCTATGATGCGGTTGATACTCCTGAGAAGCGTTGTCTTGCCGCATCCCGAAGGCCCAATAATGACTGTGATCCCCCGGTTTGGGATGTCGGCGCTGATGTCTTTCAAAGCTTGCTCATCGCCGTACCAGGCGTTCAGGTTTTGAATCTGGATGCAGGGTTTCAACACAGATTATACCTCCTACTATATCATATCAATAAATGAGGGGAAATGTGGGACTACGAAATGCGCCTGCGGCGCATTTCGTAGTCCCACGCCCCTTCTTTTTGAGAAAGTACTTCCTACTAACGAATAACATGCTTTGTCATCCTCCCAGCCAACCGGCGCGAGATCAGGCTGATGGACAGGATGATGATGGTCAACACCAGAGCGGAGGCGTAGGCGCGTTCTTGCACGGCTGGGAAAGGGGTGCCAAGTTGGAAGAAGACAGCCAGTGGCAGTGAGGCAACTGGACTGAAAATAGAATCGGGCAGGCGGTCAGTGTAGCCGGCTGTAAAAAGCACCGAAGCTGCGTCGCCAATACCTCGCCCGAAGGCCAGCAAGACCGCCGTCAGCAGTCCGGGGGCCGTCTGGCGCACAACGACCTTCAGGGCGGTCTCCATCCGGGTGGCGCCCAGGGTATAAGACGCGTCCTTCAATTCGGGGGGCACCATAGCGATGGCCTCATCCATGCCCCGGGTCATGATGGGCAATTCCAGGAAAGCCAGGGCGATGATGCCGCCTAACAGGGAGGCCCGCATTCCCAGCCAGAGCATGATTATGAAGCCGAAAGCGCCGTAGACGATGCTTGGCACGCCCCACAACACATCCAGGGCCAGGCGCGTCAGTTCAGCGCGGCGGGAACGCGCTGCGTAGATATTAAGATAGAGCGCAAGGGGCAGGCTGACAATAAAGGCCAGAGATGTCGCTCCCCCGGCCAGACAGAGTGAGCCGACGATGGCATTGAGGATGCCGCCTTCCTTGCCCAGGTAATAGCCGCCTTTTGGGGTTTGGGTCAGCATGGCCAGATTCAGGGCCGGCAGTCCACGCCAAATCACCGTCCCCAGGATGAGAAACAGGCTGCCCAACACAATCATGGTCGAGGCAATCATCAACACTTTGAAAATATTTTCTTCTACATTCCGCCTATTCACTTCATAATTTCCTTTCAGAGAGAAGAGATTAGAGATTGGGGATTAGAGATTCTCTAATCTCCAATCCCCAATCTCCAATTTCTACTCCACCCGCACCAGCCGCACCAGCACCAGCCGCGAGAGGAGGCTAAAAACCAGCGCAATTATCAGTAAAATCAGCGCCCCACCCAGCAGGGCCGCGTCGTACAAAGGAATGGACATCATCTCGCCATAGTTGTTGGCAATCAGGGCTGTCAGGGGGTAAGCGGCATCAAATATGGAGTGGGGTACCTGGGGCATGTTGCCTACTACCATCAGCACGGCCATGGTTTCGCCCAAGGCCCGGGAGAAACCTAACATTACAGCGGCCACCACCCCCGGCCAGGCCCGTCGCAGCACCACGCGCCGTATCGTCTGCCAGCGGGTAGCGCCCAACGACAGTGATGCCTCCCGCAAACCCTGGGGCACGGCACGAATTACATCATCGGCCACAGCGATGATGATGGGGAAGACCATCACCGCCAGCACCAGCCCTCCGGCAAGTATACCGTAACCGGTAGGATTGTTGTCGGTGCTGAACAAAGGCAGAAGACCCAGCCAGCGGTTCAGGGTTGGTGCGACGACATGCCCCACGAAGGGCACCACGGTCAACATGCCCCACACCCCATAGACCACAGAGGGGATACCGGCCAACAAGTCGATGAATGGCTTGACCAGGGCACGTGTGCGCGCTGCGGCGTACTCGGCCAGGTAGATAGCGGTCAACAGGGAAGGGGGAACGGCAATCACCATCGCCACGGCGGTCACCCACAGGGTTCCCATGATAAAGGGATAGAAACCAAAAGCGCCTTTGAGGGGATGCCAGTTCATAGAGAGGAGTAATTCTCCCAAGGAGTTGACAGCCAAAATGGGCCGGGCGCGCAGAAAGAGGGCCAAGCCGATCAGCGGAACCAACAATACCACCCCTAGTGTCAGCAAGCTCATCAGCCGTTCTGCCAGCCTATCTTTCTTCCGGCGTTTATGCCGGATGGCGGTCACTAAAGTTTCACCCATATTTCCAAACCTGAACAAGCCAGAACTAAAATATTTTCACCACGAAGGCACTATACCCTGGCGGGTACAAGCGAGACACAAAGCTTTTTTAATAATTTCCTTCGTGCCTTGTGCCTCATCGTGCCCTGGGTATCGTGGTCGTCGTAAGCGCGCAGAGCAAATTTCGCTGTTTTGTGTAAGTAATGGTGATTAAATAACTTACCCATTTCGTTTTCGGGAAATTTGGTGATGATCTGAATTTACAGAGGACTATACTACAGCACGGTGGAAGTCCTTTGGCAATCAATGGCATTAAGTTAAGCCATCGGCGGATCACGGATCCGCCTGGAGCGTGCTAAAAAAAGTTCTGCTCCTGTCGGATCCGTGATCCGACAGCCACCTGCCCTTAAAACTAGTGACGATAAAATGAGCAAGTTATTTAATTTTCATTCCTAATCATGCTGTTATTCCAGCTTCATCAACTCTTCATCCAATCTATCCTGAGGCAGCGCGATATACCCCGCCTCGGAAACGTAGCTTTGCCCATCAGTCAGCACCCAGGTGATGAAAGCTTTCACCAGACCCGATGGCTGGCCCAAGGTAACCAAATTGAGGTCGCGGGCCGGCGGTGAGGGGTAATACCCCGTGGCGACAGCTTCCACCGCCATCTCTTTGTTATCATAAGTTTCGTCGGGATCGGCCTGGCCGTTTGCGTTGATATCCACAGGCGCCACCTGCGCCCCAGCCACGGGCAGACCTGTGTCCATGTCGAAGGCGTAGTTAAGATTATTGAAGCCGATACCCAGGGGGTCTTTGATCACCGCGTCCAGAAGGCCGGGGTCTCCGTAAACCGCGATGCCCAGCAGGTCCTCCTGTGCGGCCCCCAGATACCCGGCCCAGGTGTCGGCCGCGCCACAGGCGTCGGAGCGGGTGAAGACGTGGATGGGGTCGGTCACTTCGGGGCGTCCCACCACCTGCCCCCAGGTGGTGATCTCATCGGTGATGTAGATAGCAATCAACTTCTCCCGAGAAATGCCCGTTTGGTACAGGTCATCCCAGACAGGATTCTTAGCGTTAACGGTGGGGAAAACGGCGTCTTTGGTGACCGATACCCAGAAAGCCCCGCGCTCGATCTCCTCAGGATAAATCTCTCGGGAAACCATGCCGACGTCCACCGCGTCGGACAGGGCGTCAGCCATTCCCTTGCCAGCCCCGCCCGCGGAGATGTCGAATCTGACATCGGGGTGCAGTTTCTGGAACTCCTCGCCCCAGCGAACCATCAGGGGGTAGAGCGCCCAGGCCCCGGAGACAGCGATGGTGCCCTTCAAATCGCTGCCGTCCTGCGCGGTAGTCCCCGATCCCGATGGGCGGCAGCTAATGGCAAACAGCATCAAAATAATCATACAGATCAGAATGGTTCTTGAAATTTGTGTTTTCATTGCATGGTTTCCTTTTTAGTTTCTCAAATAGAATGGGGGGTAGTAGTGTTTTAGGATAGGCTCTTAAGCCAACAGCTTCACCAACGTGTAGCCACCCAGCGCGGTGGACATACCACCAATAATCAGGGTCAACCGTCCGGTCGGGATTCGACTGACTACATAAGCGGCCAGGGGCACCGAGAAGACTGCCCCCAGCATGAGCGAGGGAGCCAGATGCCAGGAAATCGGCGCACCGCTCACCCAGTAGATCGCTACTCCTGCAATGCTGGTCAACCCCTCAGCCAGGGAGGCAATCCCGACCGCGTTGCGGCCGCGCACGCCGGAGAGTACCTGTCCGCCGGTCACGACCGGGCCGTAGCCCCCGCCGCTGATCCCCTTATTGAAGGCGGCGATAAAACCCAGGCCAGCGATACGCCGCCATGAAAAAGGAAGCTCCCGCCGGCGATTCTTGAGAATCACCAACCCCATGGCCAATACCAGCGCGCCGATATAGAGTTTGACTGCCCACGCCGGTATACTGATCGCGATCCCAACAGCCAACACTACCCCCACGAGGCTGCACCCCGTCAGCATGGCGGCAACTTTGAAATCAAGGCTGCCGGGACGCAAATTCACGTTGCCAAACTCATGGTGGAATATGCCAGCCAAAACGCCGGTGACAGATTCCGAGAGCAGCACCGCGGGGACGATCTCGATAGGTTCATAGCCTAATACCAACAAGACAGGCGCCAAGGTGGTACCGTAGCCCATTCCTAGGGTAGAGTCGACCAACTCACAGACAAACGCCATTATTATGATAGGGATGAAGAATTCGATATCCATGTTTCTACCTCAATGGGTTTGGCGATCAATACCGGACACCTGGGCCAGCACAATAAGGGATCATCCATCTCATCTTTCAGGTAACGCAGCAAATGGCTGTGAGACTCGGCGGCTATGACCACCAGATCGTAATCTCCCTCGGTCACTTCGCCATATACCTGCCAAAAAGGTGGCTCTTCTCGCAGCCGCAAAGTGCTCTCGATTCTCTGGTCCACCAGACGGCGGGCAACCCGGCGAATTTTCCGTCCCAAGGATGTATCCGTACTCAGCAGAGCAGGCAAACTGGACTGCATGGCTGCGGCTCTGTTAGATGGACGCGGCATGGACGGTATTACAGGTAAGATAGTGACAAGTGCGCCGCTGGGCCGGGCCAGACGTACAATCCAATCCACAGCAGCATCGTTTTCGCATTGTTGACCCCATAAGACTAGCAGAATCTTTTCGAGCACACGGCGCGGCCGCCGGGTTACTAATAAGGAAGCGGAAGTCTGCTCCACGAGTCTGCATTCCGGCGAGTCGGAGAACAGCCGCTGGAGCATAGATTGGTCATAGTCGCCGAAGATGAGTAGATCGTAACCGCCGGACTCTGACTCGGCGGCTAAGGCTTGCCAGGCGCGGCAACCTTTCTCTGCCGTCTCGAAGAGGTCGAGGCTCGCTTTCAGGAGGGTTGCCACGCCTCGGGCATAGGGAGTTATCTCCTCGGCCCAAGAAGCATCAGTGGATGCCCAGGTCAACAGGCGCAGGGGACGGCTGGACACCTCGGGCCACAGTTCCGTCAGCCAACGATTGATGTCTTGGGCATCTGCCTGCACCACGTAGGTTGATGGTCCCAACGCGGCCATGATAGCTTGCCGCGCCTCGATATCATCAGGGTCAGCCATTGCCACAGTCACCCGTCCGCCGTCTTCGGTGATCGGGATGGCATGATAGCGCCTGACCAGATCGGGAGGCAGCCGATGGGCCAGACGTGGATCAACAACCAAGGGGGCCAACTTCAAAGCTGGCATTGTGAGGTCAGGCATATTTGATTTTCTGCCGAAATTTAGTTTTCGAAATGCCCGTTCCTCACCCCAGCCATCTCCCTGTGTGAGAGGGCTAGGGTGAGGGCGTGCTGCCGCATGAACAGAACACCCACAAATAATTCGTTTCACTATCACACAATCAGGGGAACCAACCCTCATGTTTTTAGTTTAACTTATCGAGGTGACAAACGTTGTGATAAAACTGTGACAAAGTGATGATAAAAAAGCCCTCCCGTTTCCTTTGAAAACGGGAGGGCTTTTTTTGTTCAATCAAGGACGAAGTGTTTACCTGCTATCGCGGTTCTTCATCACCATTCCGTAACCTAAACCGGGCACTGTACTAATGTAAATGGGGTTTGCCGGATCAGGTTCGATCTTGCTCCGTAAGCGGCGTACCACCTGGCGCAGCATATCGCGGTCGCCGCCACTCGGCCCCCACACGCGGTCAATGATCGTATCTATAGCCAGCACTTGACCAGAATTCGCCATCAAGTAATGTAGAAGACGACTCTCCAGCGGTGTCAGCGAGATGGGGTATCCATTGCCAATAATTACCTCCCGCTGATTGGAATCGAAGTGCAAATCTCCAACTTGAAGCGCAGCCGGGGTTGGCGTTCGTCCCGTGCGGCGCAGAATGGCTTTCGAGCGGGCCACAAGCTGCCGGGGGCTGAAAGGTTTGACGATGTAATCGTCGGCGCCGAGGTCGAGGCCCCGGACAATATCATCTTCTTCAGCCCGCACGGTGAGCAAAAGTATGGGGATTTCAGATTGCTCTCTAATGCGGCGGCAAACAGTGAAACCATCCATCTTGGGCATGTTCACATCTAAAATGATGATGTCCGGCTGCTCTTCAGCCCAGCGTTGCAGCGCGGCTTTGCCATCGTAGGCCATGATAATTTCAAAGCCCTCGCGCCGCAGGGTAAAGGCCACCACATCTGCTAGGACTCGGTCGTCATCTACGATCAGTGCTTTCATTGAATTGTCCTTTGCTTCGTGAAAAGTGATGCGTGAAACGAGAAGTACATCCAGGTTTTCACGTTTCACAAATCGATAGGCAGTGTGAACCAGAAAATCGCGCCGCCGCCGGTACGATCATCGACACCAACCTGTCCACCGTGAGCATCTACGATTGCCTTGACGACCGAAAGTCCCAACCCAACCCCAACCGTGGCCTGCGAATTCACCACGCCGGGATTAACAAAACGATGAAACAGATTGGCACGCTGCTCAGACGGGATTCCCTTCCCCTGGTCTGCCACCTCCACTTTGCACCAGTTATCATCTACGCTGGCACGAATAGTGATCTCGGCATCGCTGGGGCCATATTTACTGGCATTCGATAGAAGATTAATGAGCACCTGCACTATATGCCGCATATCTACGCGCAGGCTTGGAATCGTGGCCGGCAATTCCACAATCAAATGCTGGGCATACTTTTCGAATAGAGGCTGCATTGTCTGAGCTGCTCCAGCGATGATCTCACCCAAATCGGACTGGCGGGGCAAAATCCGAAAACGCCCAGCCTCGATGCTGGCGCTATCCAACAAGTTGTCCACCAGGGTTTGCAAACCCAGAGTGCCCAGGTGAATGGAAATCAACAACTCTTGCAGTTCAGCAGGGTTGAGGTCAGGAGCCTGGTCTAGCAACAACTCGACAGAGGCGGCCAGAGCAGAAAGCGGGGTGCGAAATTCGTGGGTCACGTTTGCCAGAAAATATCCCAGCAGTCGGCGGATGGCATCTTCATCGCTGACATCCCGAAAAACCAACGCCACCTGAGCATCCCCGGCCTCCAAGGGAGCCAGTCGGGCACCACTTACAGCTAACGTGGCCTGACGTCCTCCGGCCAGTTCTACAGATATTCTTTTGCGCTTACCGGGAGCAGGAATAAACTGGCTGAATAGCTCATTGGTCTCGATCAACCGGAAAACGCGGTCGCATGAACGGTTCAAGACCTCATCCCGGCTCCAGCCTGTGATGCGCTCCGCTCCATGGCTGAAATATGTTATCCGCCCGTAACGATCCAGGGTCATGATACCTTCGACGATGGATTCCAACAAATGATCGACCCAGGCTTTTTCGCGCTGAAGGTCGGTCAGATTATGCAGCAGATCAACCCGGGCGCCTTCCAGTGCTCGAGCCACCTCCCCCACTTCGCCCACCCAGGCATCCACGTGTATGGGGGAACTGAGATCGCCTTTACTCAACTCCGCGGCCGCATCTGCCAGACGTACCAGCGGACGGCTGATCCGCCGGGCCAGATATATTCCCAAGGCAGAACCAGCCGCGGTCACAACTAGAATGCCCCCGGCCACAATCCATGCCAAACGGCGTTGCAGCGCGGTTATGTCGGCAACGCTCAAGGCTACTTCAGCCGACAGATCAGCAGTATCGAGCAAAAACTGGGCGGAATAATAAGGCCGGCCATCCAATTCGAAGGTGGCGAGGGTCGCCTCTTCCGAGGTTGCAGGAGGCGAGCATTGGTGGGAAGTGGTTGCCAATTGCGAGATGTCCGCGTTCAGGCTGGTTGCCACCGGCTGCCCGGCGGCCCAAATAGTGTGATCCAGCCCGGTTTGGGTGCGCATCTGGGCAGCGAAATCAGCACCCAATTTCACGCCGACGATCACATCTGCCGGGGCAATGGCCTGGCTTTCGACGGGGTGAACGGCAACCATCCAGGCCTGGGGTAATGTTCCCGCTGACACGCTATAAAATCCGCCGCCCGCCCAGGATTCACACAGTCCGCCAGAGAGCAGTTCCCCCGTGGAGGCGATCATGGCGTGGTCCGCATCACACACCAGCACAAGATCGAGCTTGGTGCCGGTTCTAAGGATGCGCAGGTAGCCGTCCACCGCTGACTTGTCTTCCTGGGCCAACAACTCATGCAGGGTGGGACGCTGAGCAGTCAGGATGGCAAACCCACCCACTTCGCTTTGTTTGGCGGCGTAGAGTGCCTGGGCGGCGCGATAGCCCTGATCTACCTGAGACCAGGCCTGACGTTCCAATTGACCACGAATCAGCCAGATGGCAGGCAGTCCAATAGCCGCGGCGGTCAAGACGATCACCGCAGTGAATCTCAGTATCATCTGGGCCGGCAGGCTGTGGAAGTGGGATGGGAGTTTCATGTTGTACATTTGGGGCGACGGGCGACGGAGGACAGAGGACAGAGGACAGAGGACAGAGGACGGAGGACAGAGGTTAGATGTCGGCGAATCGGCGAATTGGCGAATCGGCGAATCGGCCCTCCGAATGAATTCGGGGTCTGTTATCGAAAACATGCTAAAGCATGTTACGGCATGACCTAAACCTGTTTGAACAGGTTTCTCGTAGCAGCATCGAACACCTGCACTTGCGTTTAGGTGCAAGTGTTCATTCGATGGCGGTCGGCGGTCGGCGTTTGGCGGTCGGCGGTCGATGGTCGATGGTCGGAGGTCGGAGGTCGGCGAATCGGCCCCCCAAATGAATTCGGGGTCTGTTATCGAAAACATGCTAAAGCATGTTACGGCACGACCTAAACCTGTTTGAACAGGTTTCTAGTAGCAGCATCGAACACCTGCACTTGCGTTTAGGTGCAAGTGTTCATTCGATGGCGGTCGGCGGTCGGCGGTCGACAGACGCATTTTGTTCACTATTGCCCGGCGGTAGGCTTGCTCGTATTCCCTGGCGCTGTCTTCCCACGAGAAACGCTGCCGCATGGCTTTCTGCTGCATCTGCTCGAAGTGAGGCCGCCGGTCGTAGTAAGTGCTGACAGCCCAGCCGATGGCGTAATAAATAGCTTGTGCGCTGGGTTTCCAAAACTTGAAACCCGTGCCCGCGCCTGTGGCTTCATCGTATTGCTCGACAGTGTCATCGAGGCCGCCGGTGGCCCTCACAATGGGAAGCGTGCCGTATTTGAGGGAGTAAATCTGATTCAGTCCGCAGGGTTCGTAGCGCGAGGGCATCACGAAGAAATCTGCCCCCGCCTCGATCCAATGAGCCAACTCGTTGCTATAGCCAATGAAGCTGCCAACCTTCCCAGGGTAACGAAATGGCAGTTCACCGTAGTAGGATTCCAGCCTTTTGTCTCCCGACCCTAAGATAACGAACTGCACCCGCATGTCGTTGACAATCGTCTCGATAGCTTCGGCCAGCAAATCCAGCCCCTTTTGGTCCGCAAAACGGCTGACAACTCCCACCAACGGTACCCCGGCCTCAATTTCCAGGTTGAACCTGCGCTGCAATTCGCGTTTGCACACCGCTTTGCCAGATAAATCGGCAGAACTGTAAGTCGCCGGAATCAGAGCGTCCACCGCCGGGTCCCACTGAGAATAATCCACCCCGTTGAGGATGCCGAGGTAGTCATCGCCTTTGTTGTTGAGATAGGGAGCCAGCCCCTGCCCTCCAGCGGGGGTGAGCGTCTCGCGGGCGTATCCCGGGCTGACGGTGCTGACCACGTCGGCGTAGTGGATGCCGCCCTTGAGGTAGTTCATCTGCCCGTGATCTTCGAAGCGGTCGGGGACAAAATTGTCGGGCTGCAAACCGGTGTAGGGGTAGTCTTTGGCATCGTACACGCCCTGATAGCCAATATTGTGAATGGTGAGGAAACTTGCCGCGCGGCCCAAAATGGGGTCGTCCCAGTGCCAGATTTTGAGATAGGCCGGGGCCAGAGCAGTATGCCAGTCGTGGGCGTGGACGATATTTGCCTCGAAGCCTATACCCTTGCAGAGCTGCAACGCGGCCCGCGAAAGAAAGGCAAACCGCCGGGGATTGTCTGCGTAATCGTTGAAATCCGCATCGTGATAGAGGCCGCTGCGGTCGAAGAATTTATCGGCCTCGATGAAGTAAACGGGAATGCCATCGGCATTGGTGGTCTGATAGGCGGCGCACCATTCTTCACCATCGCCCATCCAAACACCCAGTGGACTGAAGAACGGCTGGAGGTCGAATTTTTTGGTGTCGATGAATCCGTATTTGGGCATAATCACGATGACTTCGTGACCAAGTTTTGCGAGCGCGCCGGGCAAGGCTCCGACCACATCTGCCAATCCGCCTGTTTTGGCAAAGGGCACACATTCCGCAGCAACCATGACGATTTTCAATTTATCTGGCATTGAAGGCTCCTGGTTCAGATTTCAACCCGAATTTAGCGAATGCAACCAAGACTCCACTGAAATAACTCTCTTACCGCAGAGAACGCAGAGAACGCAGAGAAAAACCTAAAACCAAGTCTAAGAATTCATGCCAGAATCTGAGCAAAGTTCCGAAACCTTAAACTGATTTACAAAAATCTCAGCGATCTCAGCGTGCTCCGCGGTGAAATACCCTTTTTTCAGGGCGGTCAACCAATAACGCCAATAATATCATTGGCAACTCGATCATCTAATTATAAATCACTTTTATGGGACGCGGACAGACAGAAAAAGTAAGTGTTCAGCCACCTGGTGAAATAGAACGCGGAAACTTGTACCTGTATCCACACTTCCACCTGCGGCATACCTATCCCGACGTTCTTCACCCTGCGAGTATTCCGCGGTAGCGCAGGTGAAGAGAGCGGAATTTGCATTTAATTTTTCTCCCAGCTTTCCACTTTTGCCAACGAATGAATTCGCCGTTTGATACATGAAGCCTATTGGAAATGGGTTATAATCTTTCTTAGTTTCAACCGTCGGGTAATAGGCTGAGTGCCGAATAATTTCACAATAGAATATCAATTGGGTGGGGCGCATACAGAAGTTAGGGAAGCACAGTTAAGCAACCACAGATTTACCCTAAATGGCACGATGTCACGGATTGCACGGATAAAAGGCGTTAAAAATCAGTGAAATCGGTGACATCGTGCCCTTTGGGTAAATCCGTGGTTAAATAGGTTTGGAAAGTTGCCCTCCCCCAATTTGTAAATGCGCCCGTTTTAGCCATAATCTTTTTCAGGAATAAAAGCAAAAGAGTAAATGTGATGACTATTATAGCTGTGCAAGACAAGTACGCTGAAATATTAACTGCTTTTGGGGATTTCCAAGAGTCGGTCAATGTTGCGTTACAACGATATACGATCGAAAAAATAACAACGAAAATCAAAGAACTTCGTCAAAGTAATTTAGATTACCGGGATCGATATGGATTAGAATTTCCTGTTTTTTCCCAACGTATTGCAGAAGATGAAGAATTCATCCATCATATTGAATCCAATATAAATAAAATGTGGGAAATGGATTTAGCTGAATGGGAGTTTGCTTACAAAGGGATTAATGATTGGACGCGAAAACTACAAGACATTTTGCTAACATAATTCATCTTGCCAAATCAACATTCGAGCAATTGGAGTTCGAAGTAGATACTACTCCTGAACGGGCTATACTTCGTATTCAAGCTGAATATCGGCAGTATCGGGTATTTGTGACCGAGCTATTCAGTGACAAGGTGCGAAAATATCGGTACTACATCTTGCAGGGCAATTGGGTAGAGGCTGGATTTGATAATAGTCCCAATCCGCGCTCTATTCGTCTGAAGTATGGGGAAATCGGGAAAGAACACGTAGGAGAGCATGTACCTCATTTGCATTTAGCTGACAAAACGCGTTTATCATTGACAGAAGAAATGACATTTCTGACTTTTGCCGGCTGGTTAAAGGAAAACTTGTATGACTCCGCTGAAAAAACACTAGCGGTGAAAAGCTGGGATTGGCTGGAAATTCAGCCGAATTCGCAGATAATTGCGAAATTTCGAAAAAAAGGAAGATAAAGATGCTGATAGATTTTTTGCAATGCGGTTGGCTTGTTCCAAGGCTTCCATTTCCTTTCTTTTGGCTGCCTGATAACGATGTATCCGCCGCAGGTTGACCATTGCGGCGGATGCGGCAATGACCATACTCACGCGGGGGTTCCCCCGCACTGGTACTTTTCCATTTCTAAAGGGGTGCTTTACGGAGCGCATGGTGGCTTCGACAGCAGGCCGCAGATTC
>JBDRGC010000065.1:0-4773 GCA_043818215.1 Chloroflexota bacterium
AATGGCGGTGCTGCCCAAACGCTTTGGACGCTTCGGACTGAGCATACATCCAGAGAAAACACGGCTGGTATCGTTTCGGAAGCCCCTACGGAACCAGAAAAAGGGCAAAGGAATGGGTACATTCGATTTTCTAGGATTTACCCACTACTGGGCGAAATCCCGCCGTGGAAACTGGGTAATCAAGAGGAAGACAGTAAGGAAGCGAGTACGCCGAGCGATGAAAAGAGCATGGCGATGGTGTCGAAACCACCGGCATGAACCGTTGAAAGAGCAGTTTCGGATGTTAGGTCTGAAGATGCGGGGACATTACCAGTATTATGGTATCCGTGGAAATTATCGGATGATGGAAAAGCTGTACTGGTATGTGGTGAAAGCCTGGTGGTACTGGTTGAGTCGCCGAAGCCATAAGGGAAAAATCACGTGGGAGAAGCAACAAATCTTTCAGTTGGTATATCCCTTGCCACCGCCCAAGATAACCCACTCGATCTAAAGCCTGCGGGGTAGCAAAGTTATCTCGCCAGTGGTGTAGAAGCCACTGGTTAGCCATCGGCGAACAGATGACTGCAAGCCTTTGGCTACCGAAGAACCGGATGAGCGAATCGTTCACGTCCGGATCCGTGGGGGGAGGGGCGGGTGACCGCCCCTTCTACCCGGCAGCCGACCTGGCTTCGCCACGAGGATAAGCAGCGATATGAACAGAGATTGGTTCTGGTCATCGCAGCGTACTGTGCTAACACGCCAGGCAGCTTATGCAAACCGTTGTGCTGCAAAATTTGGTCAGCGGAGAAAAGTGATCTCAAACATTAATAGCCGGGAAATAAATACTAAAATTTAGCGGTTCAAATGTTAGAATAAGATGCAAAAAAATCGAAAATCGGAAAAGAAATGCCGCCTAATTCAAATATTCCCACCTGTAAAGTGCTGCCGCTTGAATTACAACATCCAGCTGTCATAGAATTGATCGAGCTTAGTCTGGTTGAAGACTTATCTCCACGGGCTACCGTCGATTCGTTCAGCCAATATCTTGCCACCGGAGACGTGACCAGCGCGGCAACCTTGGACGAAACCCAAACCTTGAAAGGACAGATTACCGCCAAAAGCTCTGGGATTGTAGCGGGATTACCTGTGGCCGAAGCCGTTTTCAAAAGAGTCGATGCAGCCATTAATTTCGAAGCAGTTGTCTCAGATGGGCTAAAGGTTCAGTCCGGGCAAGTGCTGGCTACAATTTCTGGATTAGGGAGGGCGATTCTAACAGCCGAGAGGCCAGCCCTCAATTTTTTAGGTCGCTTATCGGGGATCGCCACCCTGACCCACCGTTATGTGGACGCAGTAATTGACACTGGAACCGTCATCCTGGATACCCGTAAAACCGCACCCGGTTTCCGCTTGCTTGATAAATATGCCGTCCGGCAGGGAGGTGGCACGAACCACCGTATGGGGTTGTTTGACATGGCCCTCATCAAGGATAATCATATCGACGCGGCGGGTAGTGTGTCCAACGCTATTCAAAAAGTGCGAAATGCTTATGGGACCAAAATACCCATTGAGGTCGAAGTCAAAGATTTGGAAGAACTTCAAACCGCGCTCACCCTTCTCGTTGACAGGATAATGCTTGATAATATGCCCCCCGAGATGATCCGCAAGGCAGTCAAAATCTCAAACGGAAGAGTTCCCCTGGAGGTATCCGGCAATGTCAACCTTGAGACAGTACGCGCTATCGCCAAAACAGGTGTGGATTTCATCTCGGTCGGCGCCATCACCCATTCGGCCCCCAATTTCGATGTGAGCCTGAGATTATCATAAGAAAAAAATGGAACACGAATGATGGTTATCTGCAATATCAGTATCATTTTTGTTTCCGTAAAAAAACTGGAGAAATATGTCTGTAGAAGAGATTTACCAAGATTTATCGGCAAAATTGAGCAGCGTCGTTCCCGACGTTGAATTACACTATAAAGCCGAAATTGCATTCGAAATCAACAAACTTAAAAAAGAGAAAAACGCAGTCATTTTGGGCCATAATTATATGGAACCGGCCTTGTATCACTCGATCCCTGATTTTGTGGGGGATTCGCTTGATCTGAGCCGCAAAGCCGCCCAAACCGAGAAAGATATCATCGTGTTTTGTGGTGTGCAGTTTATGGCCGAAACTGCCAAGATTCTTAGCCCTAACAAAATGGTGTTAATTCCTTCGAATAAAGCTGGATGCTCTTTAGCAGAAAGTATCACAGCCGCCGACGTTCGGGGACTCAAAGCGCAATTTCCGGGCGTGCCGGTGGTAGCCTATGTCAATACCTACGCCGATGTCAAAGCTGAGATCGATATCTGCTGCACGTCTGGGAATGCAGTGGCTGTAGTTGAATCGCTTGGCACCGATACGGTTATTTTCTTACCAGACGAATATCTAGCCCGAAATGTAGCGCTGGAAACCGGAAAGCACATCATTTTTCCAACACTAACTGGTTTGCCAACAGACTCACGGGCTGACCTGGATTACCAGATGATCGGCTGGCGCGGACGTTGTGAGGTCCATGAAAAGTTTAAAGTCAGTGATATTCAAGATGTACGTGCACAGTTCCCAGAAGTGGTCATTCTAACGCATCCCGAATGCAGCCCTGAAGTTGTCGCAGCATCTGATTTTTCAGGCAGCACCAAGGCCATGATCCAATATGTCGAACAGAACGAGGCTCCGCAATACTTACTGTTGACCGAATGCTCAATGGGAGATAATGTGGCGGCCTCCAATCCAGATAAAGAGATGCTGCGTCTCTGCACTGTGCGCTGTCCCCATATGAACCAGATCACCTTGGAAGACACGCTTAAGGCTTTACAATTCAATCAATACGAAGTCACCGTTCCCGAAGAAATCCGTGTCAAAGCCGCAAAATCTGTTGAGCGGATGATTGCCATAGGTTAATCGATGCAAACAGACACCCTCATCATCGGATCAGGGATCGCCGGTGCAACTGCGGCACTCAAATTAGCCGAAGACCGTCAGCGCCAAATCACTCTTCTTACCCGCGCAGAAATTCCTACCGAATCAAACACATACTATGCCCAGGGAGGTATTGTTGGGCGAGGGCTGGATGATACTGCAGAAATTCTAATTGACGATATCATAAAAGCAGGTGCGGGACTCTCGAATCCCCAGGCCGTGCTAATTTTAGCAAATGAAGGTCCAAGATTGATTGATGAAATACTCTTCGATTCTTCTGGGCTAGAATTTGACCACGATCCAGATGGTAAATTAGTCTTCGGTTTGGAGGGCGCCCATTCCCGGCAGCGGATTCTACATGTTGGTGATGCAACCGGACGGGCGATTATGATCGCGCTGATGGCCCAAGTGAAAAACCAGCCCAATATCAACATTATGACTGCCCAAACTGTGGTTGATTTGATCACCTTTCCTCACCATGCTCTCGATCCCCTGGCTATCTACGAACCAGTTTCCTGTCATGGAGCCTATGTTTTCGATCAAACAAAAAACGAAGTTTACTCACTCCTGGCAAGTCATACCATCCTGGCAACCGGTGGGTTAGGCCAAATCTACCTCAACACCACCAATCCTCCCGGATCACGCGGCGATGGTCTGGCAATGGCATATCGAGCAGGGGCACGCGTTGTGAATACAGAATACATCCAATTCCATCCCACCGCGTTAAGTCTCCCCGGAGTACACAAATTTCTGATCTCCGAAGCTGTGCGTGGAGAGGGTGCCACCCTGCTAACACCAAAGGGCGAACCCTTTATGGAACGCTATGCTCCCGAATGGAAAGATTTAGCACCTCGTGATATTGTCGCCAGAGCCATTTACTGGGAGATGCTCGAAAATGATTACCCCCATGTCTGGTTGGACATCGCCACCCGCAAACCATCCGGTTTTATTCGAAAGCGGTTCCCTCAAATTTATACCACATGCCTAAAGCAAGATTTGGATATCACCCAACAACCTATCCCGGTTGTTCCAGCGGCCCATTATTTTTGTGGTGGAGTTTTAGTAGATTTGTGGGGGAATACATCCCTAGATGGATTGTACGCAATAGGGGAGGTTTCCTGCACCGGCATTCATGGCGCTAACCGCTTAGCCTCAACATCTTTGCTAGAAGGTTTGGTTTGGGGAGCGCGAGCTGCTTGGGATATCCAAAAACGAGACTCAAAACGCCCGATTTCTGAGGGGGATGTGCCCGCCTGGGATATCTCCGGCCTGGCGTATGATGCTGACCCTGCCCTAATCCAGGGGGATATGCAAACAATCCGCAACCTGATGTGGCATTATGTGGGTTTGGTGCGCAGTGAATACCGCTTGCGAAGAGCCATTCGCAATTTACAGCAGCTTTGGTTAGATATCGAGGAGTTTTACCGTAAAACCCGCTTGACTGATGGTCTAATTGGATTGCGCAACAGTATCCAAAACGCTCTGATAGTAGCCCGATCTGCTCGTCAAAACCGGGTAAGTCGCGGTTCGCACTATCGGGATGACAGTCTGGATAATAGAATGACCCAATAAATCTGAAAGATATGATCATTTCAACAATTTCACTAGCCATCCACTTTTAAAGCGCAGGGCACACAGGCAACGCCCGATTGAAGATGAAAAAATCGAGCAGATTCAATGTAAACAAAAAGCAGCACAAGTTATAGTAGGAGGAGCGGTCGCCCGCCCCTCCCCTACTACAGAACCGTGCTTCCCAAAGGGATTGCTGCGCTGATGAGACTTTCGCCTCACACGGCTCCTGAGCACCCAGGCCATTGTACCCAAAGGGCATAATATCA
>JBDRGC010000066.1:0-2218 GCA_043818215.1 Chloroflexota bacterium
GCGAAAGAATGGCGGCTAAGGGAGACAACATCGAGAAATTCGCGTTCATGTATGAATATGACGCGAAACCGCTTGAAGGCGGTCTGAAGAAGGCAACGTCATCGGTTGATGGCTTCGTGCACGCGACAACGAAGGGACTCACTTCGATGACGGGCGGAGTTATGCAGACTACGAAGTCGTTGCAAGCTCTTGGCGGGAAGAAGACAACTACGGCGCTCGGGAGGGTTTTGGGTTCTCTGACAGGGATAGCCAAGAAGGGTTACGACCTGTTCCAAGTGGACCAGCGGATTCACAGCATGGGAACGGGGTTGAAAAGTATCCTGAAGATGGGCGGTCTGGCAGTTATTTTCGGGCCGTTTCTGCCACTTATCAAGCCGTTCATGATGTTGGTGGGTTTGATTACCGATACGCTGCAACCAGCTATAGATCTGTTGGAGAACTCTGTAAAGGGGGCGCTTGCGCCGCTGTCAATGGCTTTGTATGATCTGACAATGAAAATTCTGCCACATCTTATGAAAGTAATTGATCCAATTGTGGGTTTTCTAATTGAAGGTGTGGAAATGCTTGGGGAGATGTTCGATGAGGATTTATTCGGAGATTTAGCAGGAATCTTTGATGAAATTCTTCCACTAGTGCGCGATATCTCAGTAATATTTGTACGTGATTTTTTGAAGCCGGTAGGGGGGATTCTCTTCAAAACAGTTATACAAATGTTCAAGCAGCTGGTGACTTTCGCAACGGCGTTCGTCAAGGAGATCAAACCGTATCTCCCTGAGTTTTTCAATCTGCTCCAAAAAATTGCAGGGCTTCTGATTGGGAGCGTAGGTGACATATTCAAGAATTTGATGGAGAATCTTACAAAGAAACTTCCGGATATAATGGCATTGTTTAAGCGACTGATAACAGCATTCACAGACGCATTTCCTAGTTTGAAGAAGCTAGTGCCTGAGATTGTAACTTTGATAACAAATTTGCTTAATTTCTTTACTGAAGCTACCCTAGTTCTCACTGAGAAAATAGTGGACGCCATAGTTAAGGCAATTAAAGAGTCTCCCGCTTTGATTGACAAATTGACTGAGATGGCAAAAGCAGGTGCAGACATGTTTAATACCAAGGATGTAACAGAGTTTATGCAGCTGCTGCGAGATACATTAGATTTGCTAGATGGGATATCTAAGTTTTTTGGTGACTTTGTTGTGGCATGGGACGAGCTTGTTCGGTTAACAGAGAAGGTTCTTCAAAACCTGGGATTGATGAAAAAAGAGAAAACAATGGAAGACAGCGCGGCGGCGGCGCGGCTTGCACAGGCGACTGCCATGGTCAAAGAGGCGAAGGGGGCCATAAAGCCACTAACGGACGCAGAGATTACTTCGATGTTGAAGGAGGTTTATGGGGAGAAGAGAGGGGTGAGCCTGTCCGACGCGGTAGTGCGGGAGCATCGCTTGATGCTGAAGGAGCGACAGAAGGCGGTGGAAATGGCAAGATTCATGCAGGGAACTGCTATGGAAGGACATGCTGAGGGTGGTTATATTACATCGAAGCGGGTAGTTACGGTTGCTGAGGCCGGCCCTGAGTGGATCGTTCCTGATACGCCGGTCGGGATTAAATCCTACGTGCCTAAGATGATCGACAACGTATTTGGCAAAGGAGCCGCGTCTGTACCTCAAGCGGAAGCAACCGCAAGAGTATCGTCAGATAGAATTTCGGACCAGATACTACGCGCAATTCATCGCACACTTATTCAGATCGAACAAATCCTTGAGTCCCAGGGGGATGAGAGCATGCTTCCGGAGGCGCTGTAATGTTTAAGATGGGCGTAGACTGGTCCCCCTGTGCATTGGTTTTATACGAGCGGCATAATACTGATGCGTGGGGCACCAATCGCCGCATCGGTGTACCGCAGGTCAGGTTTCAATCTTTCCCTGTTGAAGGGGGTATCACGGAGGGATACAACGCCGACTACACAAAAACAGTGGGCCGTGCGGCGGAGCCTTTTGGGCGGATGTGGCAGGGCGGGGACTGGAACCCTATCCAGCTGGATCTAGAGTTTCGGGCTGGACTTAGCCGGTTTGACCTTGGGCCGCCCGGTACCGTGATCGGGCGGATGGTCCGAAATGTCAGCTGGCTTAAGGCTGCTGCTTTTCCGAAGACGAGGACGCGACAGGGACGGTCCGCGAAAAGGGAGCTTGGAGCGTCGGCGCAATATGGACGAAACGAA
>JBDRGC010000067.1:0-22706 GCA_043818215.1 Chloroflexota bacterium
TAAATGGTAAATGGTGAATTATAAATGGTAAATGCGGGCGGCGCTGTATGCACTTCATTTACAATTTACCGTTCACCATTTACCATTTACAATTTCACTACCCCCTGCATAATAAAGCAGTTCTATCGCCGCTTGACTACCCAGATTTTGAGCAATTACCACAGTACTGTCGAATTGCAATATCACCACCATTATCTCCTGGCTCAATTTCATCCGGATCAGCTACGCCAATCACAAATCTCCCTGCCAACGAGTATACCGCAAAAGTGTCGGTGATCAGATGCTAGTTTGAGCCAGCACTGCTCCACCGCCGAGGACGGCGCTGAGAGCGAGGTTGTCAAATCTCCAATCTCCAATCTCTAATCCCCAACCTCCAATCCCATGGACTTCCACCTCCGCGCCCTCTTCTAACCCACCGGCGACCAGCCCGAGGCGGTCTTTCAGGAGTATAATTATGCAACCGACACACGAAAAACCCAAATGGGTGTACCTTGACGTTTGTTCTCTTTGTAGGCCGTTTGACGATCAACGTCAAATCCGCATTCAGCTTGAAACACGAGCGGTAGAACTTATTTTCACTCATGTCCGTCAAGATCATATCAAGTTGATTATCTCTGCTGCGCACACCATTGAAATTGAAGCAATAGGCGATTTGGAAGAACGCACTCAGTTGATGTTCTTGCGTAATCAGCTTGGGACACGGCCTAAATTCAACTTGATAGCGGCTCGACAACGAGCCAAATATCTGGTTTCACAAGGCTTGGGGATCGCTGATGCCACTCATCTAGCCTTCGCAGAACAAGTACAGACCGAGTTTGTCACCGTAGATGATCGTTTGATGAAGAGATATCAGCGCACACATCCGATCATCTGGTGCGGTTCCCCAATTGCTTATTGTGAGAAGGAGAACTTAAAATGAAATCCTCCTATTATCTGACCGAAGAAGAATTAGTTCAAAAAGCTCTAGGTGCTCTCATCGAAGCCCTAGGCCCTATAGAGACAACCCGTTTCCTCTCCCTACCCCACACACGCCGTCTGGAGTCGGTTGACCGCCATCACCGATGGCAAGCAACACTCGACCAGGAGAAATTCTTCGAACAAGTATTTGGCCCAGAAGAGACGGGTACATGACCTTCCACCTCCACGCCCCCTTCCAACCCACCGGCGACCAGCCTCAAGCGATTCGAGAATTGATCGAGGGGATACAAGCGGGTTACAAACAACAGGTTTTGCTGGGGGCCACAGGCACGGGCAAGACCTTTGTGATGTCTGCTTTGATAGAGCAGCTTCAAAAGCCTACGCTTGTGATCGCCCACAACAAGACTCTCGTCGCCCAACTTTACTCCGAGTTCAAGGAATTCTTCCCTGAGAACGCGGTGGCGTACTTCGTCTCGTATTACGATTATTACCAGCCCGAGGCCTACGTCCCCCGGCGCGATCTGTACATCGAAAAAGAAGCTGACATCAACGAGGAAATCGAACGCCTGCGGCTGGCGGCCACTACCGCGCTGCTCTCCCGCAAAGACGTGATCATCGTGGCCTCGGTGTCGTGCATCTATGGCCTGGGAAATCCCGAGGCCTATGGCAAAGGGGTCATCGAACTCAAAGTGGGGAGTCACTACCGGCGGACGACCCTTTTGCGGCAACTGGTGGAGAGCCAGTATTCCCGCAACGATATCGACCTCACCCCCGGAACATTCCGGGTGCGCGGCGACACCCTCGAAGTTGCCCCGGCCTACGAAGACCGCTGGGTCTACCGCATTTCGTTCTGGGGGGACGAAGTCGAGCATATCGTCGAGCTGGACTACCTGACCGGCGAAATCCGCCGCGAGATGTCCGAGGTCGAAATCTTCCCGGCCAAGCATTTCATCACCGAAGACGAAAAAATGAAACAGGCTGTCGATGATATTCAAGCCGAGTTGGAAGAGCGCATCGAGCATTTCAAAGCCAACGAGCAATTATTGGAGGCCCAGCGCATCGAGCAGCGTACCCGCTATGATTTGGAGATGATGCGCGAGGTGGGCTACTGCTCCGGCATCGAGAACTACTCCCGTCACCTCGACCAGCGCCCCCCAGGCTCGCCTCCGTGGACGTTGATGGACTATCTGCCCGACGATTACCTGCTCATCATCGACGAGTCTCACATGACCGTGCCACAGATCCGCGGCATGTTCAACGGCGACCGCTCCCGCAAAACCACCCTGGTCGATTACGGCTTCCGTCTGCCCTCAGCCCTCGACAACCGCCCCCTGACCTTCGACGAATTCCAGAAGCGCATGGGCTTCACCCTCTACACCTCGGCTACCCCCGGCCCCTATGAACTCGAACGCGCTGACCAGGTGGTCGAGCAGATCATCCGCCCCACAGGCCTCGTCGATCCCGAGGTGGAGGTGCGCCCCGCCCAGGGGCAGGTGGACGATTTGGTAGGCGAGATAAACCAGCGGGTGGAGGCCGGTCAGCGGGTGCTGGTTACAACACTCACCAAACGCATGGCCGAAGACTTGGCTGATTATTGGATGGAACTGGGCATCAAAGTCCATTACCTGCACTCGGAGGTTGCTACCCTCGAGCGGGTGGAGATACTACGGGATTTGCGGCTGGGGGTCTTCGATGTAGTGGTGGGAATCAACCTGCTGCGGGAGGGACTCGACCTCCCCGAGGTCTCTCTGGTGGCGATCCTGGACGCCGATAAGGCTGGCTTCCTGCGCTCTGACACAGCCTTAATCCAGACCATCGGGCGCGCTGCCCGCCACGTGCAGGGCAAAGTCATCATGTACGGCGAAAAAATCACCGCTGCCATGCGCACTGCCATCGACGAGACCAACCGGCGGAGGGCTAAGCAGGATGCGTACAACAAAGAGCGCGGCATCCAGCCAATGAGCATCGTCAAAGCCGTGCGGGATATCACCGCCCAGCTTTCCGCGGCCCACGCAGTGGCGGAGACTCGGGCTGAGTACCATATCTCAGGTGCGGCAACCCTCCCCACATCCGAGTTGCAGAAGGTCATCCGGGAATTGGGATCCAAGATGGGGGAGGCTGCCAAGAATTTGGAATTCGAGAAGGCCGCCGTGTTGCGCGATCAGATTTATGAGTTGAGGGGGATTCTAGCCGAGGATAGTAATCTCAAGCCCTGGGAGAAGATTCGTTTGCTGGCGGGGGAGTAGAACTCAGCTCCTCTCCAAAAAGCTGGGAGACTTCCGAAGTTTTTACAGTGAAGCTCCGGTTTTAAGCGTGTTCTCGCAAACTTCGGAAGTCTTCCCCCAAATATGGAGAGGGTACCTGCATCCCATCTTGGCTCTTTGGGGTCTTGCGTGGTGAGACCCCGGGGTGAGCAGGCTGCGGAATGCGCCCGCAGCGCATTTTTTGTGAGACGCCTTTACTACCTCTTCGTAACGTACCAGGCTGCCACGTAGCCCTCGTCGTCTTCGATATCACGCACCTTGATCCATTGGCCTTCAACACCAACTTTGCCCTCGTCATCGTCGTTGGCAATCACTTCAGCAGCATGAGGCATACGCTTTATCAACGTGTCCGGGGCCACGCGAGGTTCTTTGCGCAGAGCCACGCCCTCTGTTGTGGTTTGGAGTATCAGATCATCATCATCATCGGCTTTGGCGCTATTACTGGCGGTGCGCACACCCAGCGCCGGCTGACTGGCGGGAGTCACGTACCAGGCGGCCACGTAACCCACCTTGCCGGAGATATCTTTCACCTTCAACCACTCCCCCTGGACTCCAACCTTCTTCTTGGCTTGCTCGATGGGTTCCTGAACGATCAGCTTTGCACTCACCGGTAAACGCTTGATCAGGGTATGGGGTTCAACCTGAGTACTTAGCCGGAAGGCCAGACCGTCGGTGGTGGGATTTACAACGAAGCCTTTATCCCCGGTAACTGGAACAGTGGCACTCTCTTCAACTTCATTCTCATTCAAAGTCAGGTACCAGGCAGCCACGTAACCTTGATTGCCGTCGGGGTCTTGGACATGTAGCCACTCATTGACCACGCCAACTTTTTTCTTGCCAGTGGCTTTAGCTTCCAAAGAGATCAGTTTGACACTCAACGGCAAACGGCTGATCAGCGCACCCGAGATGACAGGGTCTGCTCGGAAAGCCAATCCATCAGCAGTGCCATAAACAAAGAAGGTATCCTGCGGTACAGCTACCTTTGGTTTAGGCTCGGGCGGAGGAGGCGGTGTTGCGCCGCTGGCCTGTCCCTCGAACCAAACCACGCCGGTGATGGCCTTCGACGGGTTCTTGCCGCTATGCTTGTAGCGGTCTGTCAGATAGAGCTTCTTTTCCGGGCTGTCGCCTCCGTAACGATAGGGATCCTTCATAAGGTAGCGATCGCCTTCCTTGCCATACAGGACAATCCAGTGAGTTTGAATCCCCGCCGTAGGAGACCAGTCCACCTGTGCAATTACCGGCATCCCCGCTGCCAGGGCCGCATCGATCTGTGCGATGGGAGCAGGAGCATTCTCGCACGGCTGGTAACCTTTGTATCTGATCCCAGGGCATACAGATGGCAGCGTGGCCGGGATCACCAGCGCGCCCTGAAAACCGCCGGCCCCCTTGAGTTTAATATTGAGCGATTCAGGGGTTTCATCGAAGCCCAAGCCATTGGCGACCATACTCATGGATGTCAACAAACATCCCCAGGTGCCGATTGTTTCTTTCTTGTCGTGCCCGAGTTTTGTGTTCTTCCACTTGGGGTCGTTCTGATAAAGAGCCTTTGTCTCAAACACGGTGTGCCTCCTTGCGGTCTATGATATTGGCTTTCAGAAATAGATTTTGACTCAGCGTGTCATCCCGTTAGAGTATCCCTAGACACCAGGGACAGGTGTACCCGTTGGTATTGCGAAAGCAGCTTTACCGCTGACACTTGCACCGCACTGCGATTGGTGCAGTGCAGGTGAGCAATCTCATCCTTGGGGAAAAGGAGATTGCTTCACCGACACCTGTCCTCCCGAAGGACATTGGGACGATGTGGCGGCTGGTGCCAGGGAAAGCGTCGGTTCGCAATGACATCCAGGTAAGCAGAGTCAAAAACATCATCTAAAAGTCTATATATACACGTAGGAGCAGGGTAATAAACCTGCTCCTACAATTGAAAAGAACATATAGGACTACAGTATAAAGTACCATAGTACCGCTGTTATTGTATCACTTTTCTAAGCGTTTACGCAAGGCCTCCGCAAGAGCTGGAACGATGACATGCAGGTCTCCAACCACGCCAAAACGTGCCAGCTTGAAAATTGGAGCTTCAGAATCCTTGTTGATTGCCACAATGACTTTGCTGGTACGCATCCCTGCCAGATGCTGGATGGCGCCTGAAATACCGCAGGCGATGTACAGATCAGGCGAGACTACTTTTCCGGTTTGGCCGACCTGATTAACGTAGGGGATATACCCCGCGTCCACAGAGGCGCGGCTGGCACCCACGGCTGCTCCCAGCACATCGGCTAATTCACCGATCAGCTTGAAGCCCTGCTGTGCCCGCCAGATTTCCTGCTCGCCCTCATCCAATCCATCGGGAGGAGTGAGGCCCGGATTATTGGAGACTCCGCGGCCACCTGAGACGATCACGGCGGCATCATTCAGGCTGACGCCGCCTCCGGCCTGGGTGTAGCCATCCACCTGGGTGGCAATCCCATTTTCGGTTATGGCCGCATCGACCGTAGTGAGTATGCCTGACCGTGATTGGTCTGCCTCGGGCTTGATAAAGGCCCGTCCACGCAAAGTGACGATCTGAGGCCGGGCGCTGCACTGCACCTTGCAGAGCAGTTTACCGGCATAGATGGGGCGCGTGGCTAAAATTGCGCCGTCCACTACTTCCAGAGCGGTGACATCTACCAGCACACCGGTCTTCAGGTCCACGGCAGCCATGCCGGCCACTTCACGCCCGCGGGTGGTGGTGGGGAACACGATCACCTCCGGGGCGGCCTCACCAGCTAACTTAGCCAGCAATCCCACATAGGGTTCGGGCCGGTAATCCGCCAGAGCGGGATCATCGGCGAGAAGCACTTCGTCGGCCCCATAATGAAAAGCCTGCTGGGCCACACCGTCCACGCCTGAGCCAAAGACCAGGGCTGTCACACCCCCGCCAAGTTGCTCGGCCAGAGTCAAACCCGCGCCCAGGGCCTCCCACGAAGCTGTCAGCGCATTACCTTTGAATTGATCTACGAAAACCCAAATTTTATTAGTCATTACAGCACCTTCTCCGCCATGATTTTATCGGCCAGTTTTGCGGCGATTTCTTGAGGACTCTCGCCTGAGATTATTTCCGTGGCGATATCGCGCACCGGCGGGTTCATAAGTTCAGTCCAGGATACCGCCGAGGCGGACGCGTCAACCCCGATGTCACCCAACCCCCAGGCGGGAATCTGCGCCCGCGCGGCCTTGCGGATTCCCATGAAGGAGGGATAGCGCGGCTCGCCGTAATCCTTGCCCACGCTGATGACAGCCGGCAGTTTACCTTCCACAACCTGAAGACCCTCTTCAATGGAGCGTTCCACTTTGATGGAGTCTGCGCTCAACTCGGAGATGGTCGAGACCAGAGTAAGCACCGGCCACCCCAAAACGCGCCCCACCTGCCCCGGAAGGATGCCGGTGTCGCTATCGATGGCTTGCTTGCCAAAAAACACCAGTTCTACTTGGCCGATCTTTTGGATGGCCGCCGCCAAAACATGCGCAACGGCAACGTTATCAGCATCTTCCAGAGCGGGATCGGTAACCTGGATGGCCTCGTTGCATCCCATTGCCAGGGCATGTTTGAGAGCTTCGCGCTCGTCTGCGCGTCCCACGCTCAGCACGGTAACACTTCCGCCGAGGGCTTCTTTTTGTTGTAAAGCAGCTTCCACGGCGTACTCATCCCAGGGATTGATGACCAGCGGTGCGTCGCCCCAGGTGACTTGCCCGTCTTCCACTACTACTTTAGCGGCGCTGTCGGGCACTTGTTTGACACATACTACGATTTTCAAGGGGGCCTCCTTTTTGGTAATTGGTAGGTTGGTAAATTGGTAGGTTGGTAGATTGGTAGGTTGGTAGGTTGGTAGGTTGGTAGGTTGGTAGGGTGGTAGATTGGTGGGTTGGTAGGTTGGTAGGTTAGTAGGTTGGTAGGTTGGTAGGTTGGTAGGGTGGTAGATTGGTGGGTTGGGCACTCGGCCTGACCTTGCGCTTGTTTCCTGCTTTCCTGCTCCCTGCTTCCTGATTCACTCCTCCTGCCAATACGCCTCATCGTACGCGGGCATTTCTTTGCGCAGCGGCCTATCCGTGCGCCAGCCGAGGGCGTAGCTGGCCTGGATGAGCCGCTGGATTTCGTTGCTGCCTTCGTAAATTACTGCGCCTTTGGAGTTGCGCAAGTAGCGCTCGACGTCATATTCATCGCTGAAGCCGTAGGCTCCGTGGATTTGCACGGCTTCGTTGGCCGCGGCGAAGGATGCGTCGGTGGCGTACCACTTGGACACCGAGGTCTCGCGGGTGTTGCGGAGGCCCTGATTCTTGCACCATCCGGCTTGCAAATACAACAGGCGGGCGGCATCGTAATCGAGCGACATGCGGGCAATTTTGGCCTGGATCATCTGGTGCTGGGCGATGGGCGATCCGAAAGCCTGGCGCTCATTAGCGTAGCGCACACTGGCTTCCAGCGAGGCCCGGATGAGGCCCGTAGCACCCGCGGCCACTGTGTACCTCCCGCTGTCAAATGCCGACATGGTGACCTTGAAGCCCTCGCCCTCCTCGCCAATCATGTTTGCCTCCGGGACAAGCACGTCTTGAAAGTTGATCCAGCCCGTGGAACCGGCGCGCACCCCTAATTTTCCGTGGATGTCGCCGCGTGTCACGCCGGGGCTGTGCAAATCCACGATGAAGCTGGTCAACCCCCGGGTGGGCTTGCCGGCATCCGGGATAGTTCGCACAGTCACCAGGGCATAGTCCGCTTTGGTTGCCAACGAAATCCACATCTTCTCGCCGTTCAAAATAAAACCATCACCATCGCGCTTGCCGGTAGCGTGAATATTGGCAAAATCGGACCCCGCGCCCGGCTCGGTGAAAGCGCCGCAGCCGATCTTCTCGCCGCTCGCCAGTGGGATCAGGAATTTTTGCTTTTGCTCCTCGGTGCCCCACTGGAGCAGGGTCATGGCGCAGAGGCCGGTATGCACCGACATCACCACTCGCAAAGTGGTGTCAACGGCCTCCAACTCTTCGCAGGCCAGCCCCAGCGAAATATAGTCCATCCCCTGCCCGCCGTAGCGCACGGGGATGCATATACCCAAAATCCCCAACTCCCCCATGCGAGGCAATACAAAGGGAGCCATTTCTTGCTTCTGGTCGTAATCTTTGATCGTGGGGGCGATTTCTTTGTGGGCGAAATCCCGCACCATCTGCTGCACCATGCGGTGCTCTTCTGTCAAAGCAAAATCCATGTATGAAATTCTCCTGATGAGGAAAAAACTCCAGATATATTAGACTTGTTGCTGAATAAACGAAACTAGAAATTGGACACGGACACTTGCGCCGCACGCAGTGCAGGTGTTTACACGGATTCCACGGATAATTTTATTAAAAAACAAAAAGAAATCCGTGTTGCTCCGTGGAATCCGTGTCCAAAAGCTTACTTTTTTTATCGAGCAACAAGTCTATTATACATGAAAACGCAACCTACCGACCGGTCGTTTGAAAAAAACCGACCGGTGGTTGGGGCGTGAAACGTGAAACGTGAAACGTGAAACGTGATAATATATTCCACGCATCACAAAGCCCCACCGAATGAACACTTGCACCTAAACGCAAGTGCAGGTGTTCGGGGGCTGGTACAGAAAACATGCTGAAGCATGTTGAGACACGCGGTGTTTGGCTATAGCAGGTGGTTGGCTGACAAATCTTTTTCGTACACGGATTCAACGGATTACACGGATGAAAAATCCAAAGAATCCGTTGAATCCGTGTGATCCGTGTACAATTTCCGGGCCTGACCCAACTGTGGACGAGTTTTGTCAGTCAATCAGCTATAGCAGGCAGTTTTTCCATAGCAGAATCGAAATACACATCACGTTTCACGTTTCACGTCTTCACGCCTTGCATGTCCAGACAGTTAACAGTAGTATTATGGATATGAAAGACTATTGGAAAAACGGTATTCTGCCGAGGTTGATTGCCCTTCTGTTTCTCGTTGCCATCCTGGTTATAACCTTGTTCCCCCGCGGAGTGACGCGGATGTTGGGGAGGGTGCGCTGCTCTGTAGCATTTGTGTCTCCCGAGGCAACCGCTGATCTGGCCTCGATCGAAAAATGTCTCCCCTGGCGCGCTGATCTGTGGGAGCCGGCCGGCTTTTATGCCCTGGCCGGGAACGATCTCGAAACTGCGGTTGCATACTTCAAACAGGCCGCTGCTTTGGGCGCGCTCTCCTACGATGGATATATCGCTTTGGGGGATGCTTACCTGCAAACTGGAAATCACTACACCGCCATCCAAATTTGGGAGGCCGCCGACTATATGTTCGGCCCTTCGGAGGCATCCCTCACCCGCCGGGCCGGCGTCCACCGCTCCACGAAAGATTACCCGGCCCTTATCGAAGATCTGAAAGCCATTCTCAGTTTTCAATCTTCAGTATTCAGTATTCAGTCTTCAGTGTTCAGTATTCAGTTATCACTCCCCGCTCTGTACCACGAATTGGGCATGCTCCTCGCTGCTCACGACCCCGCCTTCGCCCCGCCCTATCTGCTGCAAGCCGCCGAACTAGACTCCGAGTTGACAGATGCCCGCGAGCTGGCATTCAGCATCCAACGGGCGGTGCCGAAAAACGATCCGGCGTATACGCTTGTGGCTGCCGGTCAGAAGTTGGCTGACCTGAACGAGTGGGGGCTGGCCGCTCACGCTTTTCGGCGCGCTGCCGAGACCCGGTCTGATTACGCCGAAGCCTGGGCATTCCTCGGCGAATCCCTCCAGCATTTGCCTACAGGCGGCGACACTTCCGACAGCCTCACCGCGTTGCAAAAGGCCTTCAAGATCGATCCGCAATCGTTGCCGGCGAATACTTTCATGGCCCTGTACTGGCAGCGGCACGAAGACTACGCGCTGGCCTTGGAATATCTCGCCGCCGCCGCTGAAATCGCTCCCCGCAACCCCGCTATCCAGGCAGACATGGGGGCTGCGGTTGCAACCCTGGGTGACTTGGAGACCGCGCAGGCGCACTACTGGCAAGCCATCGAACTGACACCCCGCGACCCAACTTACCTGTGCGAGCTGGTGGAGTTTTGCATCCGCTACAATATCGACCTGCGCGGCACTGCGCTCCCAGCGGCGCGCGAAGCCATGATGCTCGCCCCGGATGACCCGGCCTCGTTGGATGTGATGGGGCAGGTTCTGTTCCGGCTGGATGACTTGGTCAACGCCGAGCGATTCTGGCTGCGCGCTCTCGATAGCGATCCTGATTACGCCCCGGCCCACCTTCACCTGGGATTGCTATACGCTCTTCAGGGCGATGTTCCCCTGGCGCGCCAGCATCTATCCCTGGCTATTTCTCTAGCACCGAACACGCCAACCGCCGAACACGCTCAACGGGTGTTGGAAGAATTTTTTACCCCCTGATATTCCTGACTTCGCCAAATCTCATCTCTGTGCTACAATTTGCGGGCGGCAAGAGGCAAGAGGCAGGGGGGCACGTATACCATGTATTCAGTGTTTACTGTGTTTACCGTATCTAGCCTCAATATTTCATTTTCACAAAGGAGACAAAATGAAGCACAAATTTCACTTTATGGCTATTCTTTTGGTTTTAACGCTGGCGATGCTGGCTTGCAGCTTGGGAGCCAGCGATGGTGAGGATGCTCCCGCCGCGGATGTGCTCTTCCAGGATGATTTTTCCGATCCATCCAGCGGATGGGATAGTTATTCAGGCTCAGAGGGAAGCACTGACTACTCCAATGGCGTTTACCGCATCTACGTAAACGAAACCAGCAATGATTATTGGGCTAACCCTGGATTGGATTTCACCGACACGGTCATCGAAGTTGATGCCACCAAAGTCGGCGGCCCGGACGACAACGACCTGGGATTGATCTGCCGCTATCAAGATTTGGATAATTTCTATTTCTTCATCATCAGCAGTGACGGCTATTACGCCATCGGCAAGGTGGTGGATGGCTCGCAAGAGTTGATTGGCGTGGACAATATGGAATACAGCGATGTCGTCAAACAAGGCAACGCCACCAACCATATCCGCGCCGATTGCGTTGGCACTCATCTGGTAATGCAAGTAAACGGCAAAAAATTGAGCGATGTGACAGACAGTGCTTACACCTCCGGCGATGTTGGTCTGATGGCCGGCACCTTCGACGAGTCTGGCACCGATATTCATTTCGATAACTTTGTTGTCAAGAAGCCGTGAGGCGGATGGCGAATGGCGAGTGGCGAGTGGTGTGATAACAGATCACGTTTCACGCTTGACGTCTCACGTTTCCCACTCCGCTACGCTTCGGGGACTTCGTCACGCATCACGCTTCACCTTCTGCAATCGAAGTTGTACTGCACATGAAGATATTTCTCGATACTATCGGCTGCCGCCTGAATCAGAGTGAAATCGAGACCTATGCCCGGCAGTTCCGCGCTGCTGGGCACTATTTGGTTGCAGACCACGCCGAGGCCGATCTGGCGGTGATAAATACTTGCATGGTGACCGCGGCCGCAGCCGCGGATTCGCGCAAAAAGATTCGGGGGGTGGCTCGCGCGGGGGCCGCGGAAGTGGTGGTCACCGGCTGCTGGTCGACGCTGAATCCTCAGGAGGCCGCGTCCCTCCCCGGGGTCGGGCAGGTTATCCCCAATTCCGGCAAGGATTCCCTGGTGCCCGCGATTCTGGGAATTCCACCCGGAGACCTCGATCTGGAATCTGTGGCCCGCGAACCCATCCCCGGAGCACGCCTGCGAACGCGGGCCTTCATCAAAGTGCAGGATGGCTGCGACAACCGCTGCACTTTCTGCGTGACCACGCTAGCGCGCGGCAGCGGGCGCAGCCAACCCGAGCAGGATGTGCTGGCTGATGTACGCGCCGCTTTGCGAGGGGGGAGGCAGGAAATCGTTCTCACCGGCGTCCACCTGGGTTCGTGGGGGCAGGATTTCGCATCTCCCCGGCATCTGCGGCATTTGGTCGAGGTCATTCTGCGCGAGACCAACGTGCCCCGATTGAGACTCTCATCTCTGGAACCGTGGGATATCGAGGCTGATTTCTTCTCCCTTTGGGAGGACGAGCGTCTGGCCCGGCATTTGCATTTGCCCCTGCAATCGGGGTGCGCGGCTACCCTGAGGCGGATGGCCCGCAAAACCACGCCCGAAGCGTTTGCTCAAGTGGTGGAGGCCGCCCGTGCCGCCATCCCGAATGTAGCCATCACCACCGATGTGATGACGGGTTTCCCCGGTGAGAGCGAATCCGAATTCGCCGAGAGTCTAGCCTTCGTGCGCCAAATGGGTTTTGCCCACGGTCATGTTTTCACTTACTCGGCGCGCCCTGGCACCGCGGCGGCCCAAATGCCAAATCAAGTGCCCCATCCCGTGCGCAGAGCACGCAATACCCAAATGCGAGCAGCCTTCGACGAAGCGGCCATAGCCTATCGAACCCGCTTTCTGGGACAGAGGCTATCAGTTTTATGGGAAAGCGCCACAGACCTGGGTACAGAAGGCTGGGCTGTTAGCGGTTTGACCGGTAATTACCTGCGGGTCTCGGCCATAGCTCACGAACGCGCCTGGAATCGGATCGCGTTGGTGGAGTTGACCGGGCTGACTGAGAGGGGATTGGCTGGGCGAATTGGGTGAGCGCGGTACAGGGTAAACACGGTATACACAGTAAGCACGGTAAACACGGTATCCCGCCCACTTGCCCCTTGCATACCTTGTCTACTTGTTTACTTGTCGGACACAATCACAAAGGAATGGACTCATGACAGACTGCATTTTCTGCAAGATCATTGCTGGAGATATTCCCAGCGAGAAAGTATACAGCGACGAGTTGGTGACAGCCTTCCGCGATATCAATCCCGCCGCACCGACGCATATCCTGATTATCCCCAACAGACATATCGCTTCGATCAACGAACTCACTCCCGAAGATGAACAACTTGCGGGGCATCTTTTCAGCATCGCCAAGACATTGGCTGTGCAAGAAGGCATTGCCGAATCGGGATACCGCCTGATCATCAACACCGGGCCAGATAGCGGACAGGAAGTATTTCATCTGCACCTGCACCTGCTTGGCGGGAGCAAGATGCGTTATCCGATGGGGTAGGGTTCAACGCTCGGTGTTTTCCTGCGGTATAATCAGGCCTATAGACACAAAATCAAAACTCACCCAAGACCTCAAAGATGCCATGCGCGCAAGAGACGAACTCGTCCGAAATCGGAGCTTTTCTTGAAGCGTACCCTGCTCGGGACTCGCTGTTCTCAGTAACACGGTGGTAAACAAGATTGTACGATCACCACGGCGCAGCCATCAATCACAATCCGAAAGAACTCATCCAAATGCAGGATTTGCCGCCCGTTTACGAGGAAAATTCCTGCATCTATCTCTTCATTCGCGAGAACCTGCTCAAGCACAGTCACCGTATTGAGCCTAATCCGATGATGTTTGAGATTATTCCAGATGAGGTCTGGGATATTGATGAAGAGTTGGATTTTTTGATTACAGACTTTTTGATGAGGAGTGTGAAAGCATGAAATGGACGCAGCGAATACAGGAAGATAAAAAGACGTTTTGGGCGGCATCGTTTTTTCTGCTGGTCGTTTCTGCTTTGGTCTATCTTCCAAAGATTACGAGTTTTGGTTATTACAATGACGATTGGTATTTGATGTATGATGCTTATATTCAGGGACCGTCAATTTATCACGAGGTTTTTAGCAGTGACCGACCTTTGCGCGCTTATGTAATGATTTCTTCGTATCATCTTTTTGGTTTTAATCCATTTTACTATAATTTAAGCGCATATTTCTTTCGTCTGCTTGGGGGAATTGGCTTGCTATGGATTCTGCGCCTTTTATGGCCTCAGCAAAAGCGAGCTACTCTAGCAATGGCTGTCCTTTTTTTGATCTACCCTGGATTTCTCTCTCAACACAATGGGATTGATTATCAATCACAGATGATTAGCTTGGCCTTTGCCTTGCTTTCGATTGCTTTTACGATAAAGGCGATCACAGAAAGGCCTAAGGTCATTAAGATTGTTTTTTTTCTCCTTTCTATTTTATTGGGATGGATTTATCTTGGTCTAGTAGAGTATTTCATCGGTTTTGAAGTTTTCCGTTTTGGAACCATAGTTTTACTGGCATCCAGAAAGAAGGAGAAACTTCTCCACAAAGGAATGATGGCTCTTCGCGAGGGGTGGCCTGTTCTCTTAATTTCCCTTGCTTTCCTCTTATGGCGGATTATTAGTTTCGATAATGAGCGCCGTGCGACAAGCCTCTCAGCACAATTCGGACAATTAATCATCTCCCCTATCCATACTGGTTTATGGTGGTCTGTCCATTTGTTTCAAGGAATCTTGGAAGTTATATTCCTTGCATGGGGTGTCCCTTTATACTCGCTAGCGTTCAATTTACGCTTACGCGACTTTCTGACGGGTATTGGGCTGGCAGGTATTCTAGTCTTTCTGGTTCTGTTTGCTCTCTCTTGGCTTGTTCAAGATAATGATGAAGATGAAGATGAAGATGAAGATGAAGACCTTAGCCTATTATCAACTAACTGGAGAAAAGAAGCCCTGTGGCTTGGGACTGGAAGCGTGCTCGGTGGGATTTTGCCTATCATCATGGTTAATCGACATATCGACTTTTCCAGCTATTCACGATATACCCTTGGAAGCGCAGCGGGGAGCGCGATCGTTATCATTGCCTTGTTATACTTCCTTAACGATCATCGTCTTAAGGCCTCCTTGATAGGTTTAATGGTCTTGTCTTCATCGCTCACTCATTATGCCAATGCCACCCAACTTGCAATGAACACAGAAGCAACCAATTATTTCTGGTGGCAGCTTAGTTGGCGCGCTCCTCATATTCAAGAAGAGACAACCATGGTCGTTGAATATCCTTACGCCAGCCTTTCAGAAGATTATATTATCTGGGGAGCGGCTAATTTGCTGTACTATCCCGATATTTCTGCACAAATTTCTCTTAACACAAAACTTTCTGCTGTTCTGCTTACACCTGAAAACATTATCAACATTACCACAGGACAAGGTGAATCTGAGGGCGATGGCCGCGGCTATCAGAGTACCAGAAATTATCGAAATATTTTGGTCGCTACTCAAGCAACCTCTAATGGTTGCGTGCGCATCATAGACGGGGAGCATCCCGACTTATCAAGTTTTGATAGTTATAGGATTCAACTCGTCGCACCTTATTCAAAAATCGACAATCTTCTTTCAGAAGAAAAGCCAAAAATTCCCCTAGAAGTTATATTTGGACCCGAACCGTCGCACCGATGGTGTTTCTATTATCAGAAAGCATCGCTAGCCCGACAGCAAGGCGATTGGGACCATGTCATTATGCTACAAGAGACGGCACTTAAAGAGGGCTACTATCCAGGAGATAGCATTGAGTGGATGCCCTTATTGGAGGCATATACCCGACAAGGGGAAACAGAAAAACTACACCCTTATATTAGCATTCTCCGCGAAGAACCATTTCTAACGCAACAAGCTTGCCAAATCCTCTCAGAGGCTGCGAATGGAGAAGAAATGCAAAATTTTATTGAGAAAAAGTTCTGTGAATAAAATTAACGTTCTTGTTTAGCGTCTATACTCAGCACTGTCACAAAGTCACAATTTAGAATCGCTGAAATAGGGCACAGACACTTGAACCTGCGACACACTTGCACTAGGGCCTCTGGTTGACGATGACCTTGCCATTACACCTTTGTTAGAAAGTGCGGAGTCATTGTCGCCGGTAATGATTCCTTGACCATTATTCAACGAAAGCAAATCAGGCCTATGGACACAAAATCAAAACTCACCCAAGACCTCAAAGACGCCATGCGCGCCAGAGACGAACTGCGCAAACGTACAATCCGTCTGACTATGGCCGCCATCAAAAATGCCGAAATCGACAAGCGCAGCGAACTGGAAGAATCTGCCGTCATAGCCATTCTTCAAAAAGAAGTCAAGTCCTGCCGCGAGACCATCGAAGGCGCCCAGCGCGCCAACCGCCCGGACTTGATCGCCGAGGCCGAAGCTGAGATCTCCATTTTGGAGGCCTACCTGCCCCAGCCTCTCACATCCGATGAACTGGAGATCCTGGCCCGCGAGGCAGTCGCAGAAGCAGGAGCTACCTCCCCGCGTGAGATGGGCAATGTGATGAAAATACTCATGCCCCGCGTTCAAGGTCGAGCCGACGGTAAAGAGGCAAGCCAGATCGTGAGCCGCTTGCTCAACCGGTGATCAGTGTTCAGTGTTCAGTGTTCAGTATATTTAGACGCCTGATTCCTAATCCCTAGTCCCTAACCCCTAGTCCCAAATCCCTGCCCCCCATGTCCAAATCAGCCCTTAAACCATCACTCAAGCAGATCATATTTCAAGTCGCGCTGCTGCTTATCACCAGCGGGATGGCTTATATTATCGTGGTCTACTCTACCGCGTTGGCTGTTTCAGCTACAGATCTCCAGACAGGGGAGGTGGCATCTCAAGATATTCTGGCTCCATTTGCCATCAGCTACACCAGCGGTGTGCTTACTGAGCAGCGGCGCGAGTCGGCTGTGCAGGCAGTCGCGCCCCAATACACTTCGGCGGATACAGGTGTAGCCCGCCAACAACTAGAACATCTGCGCGCAGCTCTGGCTTATATCACCAGCGTGCGTGCCGATATCTACGCCCTCGGCGAACAGAAACTGGCTGATTTGGCAGCTCTCGCAGATATTCACTTGGGCCAAGAAATCGCCGCGGGTATATTAGGGCTAAATGATCCCCGCTGGCAGGCAGTTCAACAAGAAGCCATCGCCGTACTCGAGCAGGTCATGCGCAACACGATCCGGGAAAGCCAGGTGGAATTCTACCGCCGCAGCGTACCGAATCTAGTCAGTTTGGCGTTGCCCGAAGACCAGACCGCCATAGTTGCAGAACTGGTGGCTGCTTTCATCGCCCCCAACAGCATCTACAGCGAAAGTTTGACCGAGGCCGCGCGGCAGCAAGCCACCGAGGGAGTAGACTCCGTCGTGTTATCTTTCGCAGCAGGAGAAGCTATCGTAGAACGCGGCGAAGTGGTCTTAGCTGTGGATATCGAAGCCATGCAGCAACTCGGTCTGGCTCAACCAGAGGTACGTTGGCAAGATCGCTCCGGCGCGGCTATCCTGGTAATCCTATCCGCCAGTCTGATCGTGATATACCTGCGAAGCAAGCTCCGTTTGACCCACAACACGCGTAATCTGCTGTTTGTAGCGTTTCTTTTTCTGGCGTTTCTCAGTACGGCGCGTCTGGCGATTCCAGCCCACGCACTGATGCCCTACGCGTATCCACTAGCCGCCTACGCTCTCATAGTGGCAGCCCTCTTCGGGGCCGGGCCGGCCCTCATCACAGTTGTACCCCTCATTATGCTGACCACATACGGGCACGCGGCCGCCCTAGAGTTGACGCTTTATTATGGTTTGGGCAGCATACTCGGAGTCATCATCCCCCGCCGGGAACAGCGCATCACAGCTTATCTTTGGGTGGGGATCACGGTAGCGTCGTCTGGGGCAGCTATCATAACAGCCTATCGCCTCCCCCAATCCGAAACCGATGGGGCCATTCTGGCTACTCTGGCAGCAATAGCGCTGCTAAACGGTGTCTTCACGGCAGGATTAGCCGTGCTGCTTCACTATCTGCTGGCGCCTATGCTCGGGCAAACCACCCCGCTACAACTGCTGGAGCTTTCCCGTCCTGACCATCCGTTGTTGGAATATCTGCTGAGGAATGCCCCCGGCACATATCAGCACAGTTTGCAAGTTGCCAATCTGGCCGAACAGGCCGCCGAGCGCATCAACGTTAACAGTTTGCTGACCCGTGTCGGCGCGCTGTACCACGATGTTGGCAAAACGCGGAATCCCCAGTTTTTCATCGAGAATCAGATTCCAGGGCAGCTCGATACTCACGATGATCTCGATCCTGCCGAGAGCGCCGCCATAATCATAGCCCACGTAGCTGACGGGTTGGAGTTGACCCGCGAACATCGGCTCCCCCGCCGCATCTGGGATTTCATCGCCGAACACCACGGCAACCAGACGACCCGCTACCAATGGATTCAAGCTGTCAAAGCTGTTGGGGAAGACAGATCGCAACTCGATCCAACCCTCTTCCAATACCCCGGGCCGCATCCCCAATCCCGCGAGACTGCCCTGGTCATGCTCGCCGATGGCTGCGAGGCGTGTGTCCGGGCCAAGCGTCCTGCTAACGAAGATGAACTGCGTGCCATGGTCAAAGACATCATCGACGCCCGCCTATCCGATGGGCAGTTAGACGATACTATCCTTACACTGCAAGACTTGAGCACCATAGTCGACTCCTTCACGGCAACACTGCGCGGTATCTACCATCCACGGGTCGAGTATCCTACGCTGGATACACCCACTCAGCCTATTCAAAAAGAACTTGTGGAAAAAGACAGTATTTCGTGAAGAGTGAAGCGTGATCCCGTCGGAACATCGGGACGATGTGTGTGATGCGTGATAATATTTCACGCAACACAAAGCCCCACCGAATGAATTCGGGGGCTGGTACAGAAAACATGCTTCAGCATGTTGAGACTCGCCGTGTTTGTCTATAGCAAGCAGATTTCCCTGGGCAGAAGCAAAATACGCATCACGCAACACAAAGCCCCACCGAATGAATTCGGGGGCTGGTACAGAAAACATGCTGAAGCATGTTGAGACGCACCGTGTTTGTCTATAGCAAGCAGGTTTCCCATAGCAGAAACGAAATACGCATCACGGGTGTAAAATACATTATTTTCTTGACTCACAAGTTACCGTTCCCATGATAACCCTGGAAATTGCAGAGGGCTTCCGTTCCCTGATTGATTCGCGGCCTGTGGAGTGCGCGGTCGAGGCGGCTCTCCAACACCAATCTGCCACCCAAAATGCAGACCTGACCATCGTCATCACCGGCGATGAGCAGATTCACGATCTCAACCGCCAGTTCCGGGGGGTTGACGCGCCCACGGATGTGCTCTCATTCCCTGCGGGGCACACCGATCCCGAAAGCGGATCGCTCTACCTGGGTGACGTGCTTATCTCTTACCCGCGAGCCAGCGCTCAAGCCGAGCGAGGTGAACACAGCGTCGCAGATGAAATCCAGCTTCTAGTGGTCCACGGCACTTTACATCTCCTCGGCCACGACCACGCCAGCCCGGATGAAAAAACCAAGATGTGGGCCGCGCAGGCGGAAATCCTTCGGGAGTTAGGGATCGAAGATTTAGGGGTGGCGAATGGCGAATAGCGAATGGCGAATAGCGAATGGCGAATAGCGGAATGCCGCCACTCGCCACCCGCCATTCGCCATCCGCCACTTGCCACTCCAATTTATGAAAAACTTCCTCACATCCCGCGCCCGCTCTTTCCGATATGCCTTCGAGGGGTGGTGGCATGTTATCCGCACCCAAAAGAATGCCTGGATTCATGCCGTAATCAGCATGGCGGTGATTCTGGTGTGCCTGTGGCTCCACCTTCCCCCGCGAGATTGGGCTGTCATCATTCTGGCAATCGCCCTGGTTTGGTCGGCTGAATTCTTCAACACTGCTCTGGAAGTCATCATCGACTTGATAAGCCCCAAACGCAACCAACTGGCAAAGATCAGCAAAGATGTCGGCGCGGCAGCTGTGCTGATTGCCGCGGCAGCTGCTATTATTATCGGGCTGCTTATCATGGGGCCGCCGTTGTGGGAATGGATTCGAGAGAGCATGAACTGAGGGCGTCTCTAGCGATCAGGCAACTTGACGGGTGGTAATAAAAAGATATACTTGCAGAACGAATAAACGGGAATCAATTGAATTTTATCCTGTTTTCACAACCCCACGCGAGGATATACCTCTATGGAAACAGCTACCCAAATTTATACTACGCAGGAAGTACTTACCAGTCTGGGCTACCCTGATCCATTAGTCGCAGCTCGACAGCAGGCCCGCATGATTCTTTTAGGGCGAATGGCCCATTATCAAGCTGCCCTCCGGCGATTAGAAAACCGGTGGAAATGTACGCTGGATGATATGCGCGCTCGCTACACAGCCGAGGGAGACGAAGACTTTGCCGCTGATGACGATTTTCTGGAATGGCAATGGTACGCTGACGCCATGAGGATTGTTGAAAACCAACTCGCCGTACTCGCAAAGTCTTAGCTATGCTTCAACTGTTTGATAGTTACACATCGTTATTCAAAGCCTGGCGCGTAGTACGCTACGAACAAGAGGGAGATACCCACATGCTGCAAGTCGTCGCCCGGCTACAGGACAATAGCCGCCTTGACCTACGCGACTATTTCTTCGCGGATGGCAGACGAAAATACGCCTACCAATGGACAAATACCGACGGAACTTTGCGACAAAGGTGGGATAACGCGCCACATTGGCCCAGTATTGCTACTGCACCTCATCACACGCATTTACCTAATCAGAATACACCTGAGCCATCTGTCATCACGAATATCGAGGATTTGCTGCGCTTTATCCAGATGTGGTTTGACGAACAATATAATGAAGGTAATTAAGCCTGGATATAGCGTCATTCCCACTTATGCCCCATAATCTCGCTCAACTCCACTCCCAGATGCGTTCCTGCCGGCTTTGCGCGGATGCCGGGCATGAGGTGGTCCCGCAGGCTGTGTTTTCCGGCCAGCACGGGGCGCGCATCATGACCATCGGCCAGGCTCCCGGCATCACCGAAGTCGAGGCGGGGCGGCCTTTCAATGCGGGCAGTGGAAAGCGACTCTTCCAATGGTTGGCGGAGGCAGGGTTGGACGAAACCTGGTTTCGCGCCACTCAATACATGACATCGGTCACCAAATGCTATCCGGGGCGCGCCAAATCTGGCAGCGGTGACCGGGTGCCAGCGCGCGCTGAACAAATGCTCTGCCGCCCCTATCTAGACCGGGAAATCGAACTTATCAACCCTGAGTTGATCATCCCCATTGGCAGGCTGGCGATTGCTATTTTCTATCCAAAAGGCGCAAAGCTGACCGAGATCATCGGCACTCAAAAGCAGATAAACGGCCATTGGGTCGTGCCGCTGCCGCATTCATCGGGGGCCAGCCGCTGGCACCAGAGCGAGGCCAACCGTGTGCTTATTCAGCAGGCCATTAATCTGATCCGGGGGCATGCCCAGCGTCTCTTCCACGATTAAATGAACGCATTTTGATACAAAAGTCGCACTTGATTTGACAGCGGGGCGGACCGCAGACAATCAAAACTGGGCAGCCGAAGGTATACGGGGCTGCAAGGTTAACGCGGTCTGCTGTCGGTAGTCGGTGGTCAGGCTGAAATTGATTGTACTCACTTGTACCGTAATGCAAAAACAAACGGCCCAGGCTGATCGCCTGGGCCGTTGCATAACATCAGATTTGAGTTGTTTAGGACTGGTAGTCCTTTTCCGATTCAGCTTTACTCTACCTGTTTTAAGTAAATGATGATCAAATTCCTGTCACAATCCTGATAAGTATCGAAATAAATTTTGTCCGAAAGCGGCAGCCCGGCTTGATCTAGCACTTGTATCCACAGCGTATGAGTGGATTCGAGAGGCTCATCCGCCAACTTGACCTCGTAGCCAGCGTCACCATAAGCTACAGCCAGACCTGTTGCCTGTAGTATTGTGGGATTGCCAATGTTTTTACCTGCCAGGGTTCCTCCCACCTCGATGATCAGCCCTTGCACGTGTGCTCCATTGACATCGAGCACCTGCCCGGCCACGCCCATCCAATTGCAACCGAGATCGGGGTGGAAGCTCATAGCAGGAATATAATTGGGGCTTCCATCATGGAGCACAACCGGCATTCCACCAACCGGCTCATCATTGTCAGTTTCCCCACCGGTATCATCCACCGTCGGAACAGGTGTATCCGCAACTTCTGGCTCTTCCGGCACGCTGGTATTTGTTGGAATTATAGTCGGTACAAGCGTCCAGGTAGGCGGCAGAACACTGTGCGGTGTTGGGGTTGGTGTATCTAATTCCACTCTCACTGGCATGGTAGGAGGGGGAAAAGGATTATAACCCGTATAAGGATTCAGAAAAACGGTGAGGAATACAAGTCCCACACAAAGCACCGCCAACAGCACCAACACTGTCAATATATTCCACACAATCCCAGAACGATCTACGGGTTTTGGCGCTTCTTCTTCTTCGATGTAATCGAAAACATCTTTCTCCATTTTGATCTCCCTTTCGATGGGGCTTAAGTCGGCAGGCTGCTTACACCTTGTGAAACGAGAGGCGTGAAAAAATCCGCTTCACGCTGGGTGCATTCCCATATTGTGACATTTAGCTAAAACAAGCCATGAAATTGTAAATGGTAAATTGTAAATGGTGAATGGTAAATGAAATGGCGCGTTGGAAACTTAATTTAGGAATTCAAAGCGCTGACGGTCGGGCGTTAGGCCACAATGGGACCAAAATCGGTCCAAAAGCATTTACAATTTACCATTCACCATTCACCATTTACAATTCTCCCGGTGATCTGGGATTGCGTTCCGTTACTCCAACCACCGTCACATTTTGGGATTGCACCC
>JBDRGC010000068.1:0-2786 GCA_043818215.1 Chloroflexota bacterium
GTTTCGGGGACGAACGGGTCGGAAGCGGAGCAATCCCAGCCCCTCCAGACTGATACGCCGATCGAGGGGAGAGAACTCTTGCATTAGCCAGATAGCCACGGTGCGCTCACGTGCATCCGGGCTTTGTTTTTCGTCAAAAACACCGGCTTGAGCAGCCCGTTTTAGCACGCGGGGCAGCAGGTCACTCAGACGCAGGTCGCCGCGGGCAATATCAGGGTCTTCTTGGATAGTTTTTATGATCAGACGCCTGCGCATATTCCGTTGATGTACGCGCTCAAAGTAAGGAGCGAAAAAGGCGGCCTTCTGGCGGCTATCTGTAAAATTTAACAGCTTGCGCCCTTCGCCGGGATAACGAGCACTTTCGTCGTCTGTTGCGGGAGGCAGATGTTGATACAACGCTCCAGCCAGTACAGACACGGGCGCGTCCTGTCCGGTCAGAAAGCGGTAGACCACTCCGCCGCTAGAGCGAGTGGAGCAGCTCACGCATCGGTGCAGGGTGCGTTTGCGCCCAATATCTACTTTGCTAAGTTTTATGGGATTTATTCTACAATTACATTTCTGATGCTCGAAGGTGGAACGGATATGCCCACATTTTGGGCACAAAAGGAACTCTTCTAGTTCAGCATAGTCTTCAATAGTATCGTCAATATCAGCATCCGAGGCAACCATCTCATCTTCATCAGGAATAGACAATTGAGTTTCGAGTACATAATATGACATCTGTTTGGCTTGCAAGGAGAGGTACACGGCGCTGTTTTGGGTGAGATACATCAAGTTTTTCTCAACTTCGAACTCGTCTCCAGGTATCTCGTTCAGGTTTTCGCCATATTTTTCGTCGCCGATCAGGTAAGCGGTCCCGCAGCGGGTGCAGTTTGCCAATTCGAAGACCCGGCTCCCGCAATGGGGACAGAATTTGTGGCGGCGTAAAAACAAACTGGGAAGGGGATCCTGCCCTGGCCGCTGGTGCGCGGCGTAATTCAGACAAATAAATGCACCTTCCAACGCACGGGCAAAAACATGATAGCGCGCCGGTAGTAAGGGCATATCGTCTTTGTTAGGACGCGCCAGGATCGCCAGCGCAACCAAATCAATCAGCGCTTGGGTTGATTGGTCTTCTTCTATGTCAGGAAATATTTGCGGTGCGATCTCCTCCAAAAATTCGGGGTTGTTTTGCAGCTCACCTTGAATATGACGGAGATTTTCGTCTCCGCGCAGCAAGCCATACAAAAAGCGCGGCAAAACTTGCCTGGGGTGCTGACGGGCAAATTGTGCAGCTTCTTCAATGACAGCTTCAGGAAGTTGATGAGAGCCTGCAATCTCGGCGAGTCGCTCCAATAATGCTTGCGATTTGATCGGATTCTCACTATCCCGCTGCTTATCAGCAAACTCGTGCAATTTACGGTAAAAGGCGGGGAAACCGCTGCCCCAGGTTTTACCCAAAGCATCTGTTTCCACGCGCACGGCTCCAACTACATCTTGCCGACTGGGATTGTCCTCCACCCATTCAAAGGACTGGCAAAACAGCTTAGTGGCAAAATCCACCACCGCAGGAAAGTCACCTCTGCCGCCCCCCAGCGTTGCACTTGTGGCAATGGCCTGCATTAGACCCGGCTCGCTTTGTACAACTCTGTCTTGCACGCGTCGCAGCAGCATGGCAATTTCGGTCGCGTTGGCGCCATTGTATACGTGGGCCTCGTCTAACACGATGAATTTCCAGTGCTGGCCTGTGGCGCCATCGAACAAACTGGAGTCTTTGGGGCGCAAGAGCAGGTATTCGAGCATGGCGTAATTCGTCAGCAAAATATGGGGCGGGGTTGCCTGCATCTCTGCGCGGCTGAGAAGTTCATTCTCTACGCGCGGTTCTCCGGGGTAGTTTTTCTCGAAATAATCTTCTGCTTCATTTTTTTTGTGTTTGGTTTCGCCCACGTAGCGTCCAAAGGTGATCTGTGGATACTTCCCCAGCAAGCCTCGCAGACGTTTGACCTGGTCATTGGCGAGGGCGTTCATCGGGTAGAGCAACAGGGCGCGCACGCCCGGTTTGTGGAGCGTGCCCTTTTCTTTCTCTCGTAGCAAGTAATCGAGAATGGGGAGCAGGAAGGCCTCGGTTTTGCCTGAACCGGTTCCTGTAGATACTACTACGTTTCTCCCAGAGACCAGCTTGCGCACAGCGGTGATCTGATGCTGGTACAAGGGACGTTCGTAAGGCAAATGATCGGGCGTACAAAGCCGCTGAAACAGGGGAGATAGCACACCCTCTTCAACCAGGCCTCGAATGCCGACTCCAGTTTTAAAAGGCGGCGAAATCTCGACTAGCGGCCCTTTGACCAGCATATCCGGTTCTTCGATGGCACGGGCAAATTCTTTTCTCAGCCATTCATCCTGGAAGGGCTTGATGGTTTTGAGGTAACGGATGTAATTGTCGCGGATGTGGCGGGTGGTTTTCAGTGGATGGAGGGGCATGAGCTTATTTCCTGTGTTTGCCGAGATTTCAATTGCCCGACAATTCATTTTCGGGAACATCTATCGTATAACGGGTAGGTTTACGCACTCGAAAAGTTCCAGATGAAACCAAGCGGAATTTCAGATGTATACCACAGTGGGCTTGGCGGTTGTGAGTATCGAGTAAATAGCGGTCAGCAGTAGCAAATTTGCAATTATCGTAGGAGCAAATGTAAATCTGTTCAGCGTCTTCAAAAGTAAGATTTTGATCGTTTATATCCAGGGTGATCTTTTCTTTCGATGTTTGTGGGCGTAATGTAATGATTAGCGACGGTGTGTCAGTTTTG
>JBDRGC010000069.1:0-4870 GCA_043818215.1 Chloroflexota bacterium
ACCGCAGGTGCAAGTGCAGGTGTTCGGGGACTGTTACAGAAAACATGCTAAAGCATGTTGAGACACGCGTCACGCCTAACACCTAACGTCTAACACCTAACGCCTAACCCCTAACACCTAACGCTTCACAAAAGGAGACACCATGCCAGACCCTATCATAATCGCTCACAACTTACACAAATCCTACGGTGAGAATCATGCCGTGAGGGGTGTCTCGTTCGAGATTGCCCGCGGCGAAATCTTTGGATTGCTTGGCCCCAATGGCGCCGGCAAAACCACAACTATTTCTATACTCACCGGGCTGACTGAGCCGTCCTCCGGGGAGGTACGCGTGGACGGGCTTGATTTAGATAAGCACTCCCATACCGTAAAAGCCAGGTTGGGGCTGGTTCCCCAGGAATTGGCCCTGTATCCCACCCTTTCGGCCCGCGACAACCTGATTTTCTTCGGGCGTATCTACGGCTTGCGGGGCAAAAAATTGAAGCAGCGCATCGCAACCGTGCTGGAAATAGTCGGGTTGAGCGAGCGCGCCGACGAAGCTATCGAGACCTACTCCGGTGGGATGAAGCGGCGCATCAATATTGCCGCCGGGCTGCTGCACGAACCGGAGATTCTCTTCCTCGATGAGCCAACCGTGGGCGTGGACCCCCAAAGCCGTAACGCTATCTTCGAGAGCGTCGAGGCCCTCAACAAAGCCGGGTTGACCATTCTGTACACCACCCACTACATGGAAGAGGCCCAACGCTTGTGCGACCGCGTCGCCATAGTGGACCGCGGCGAAATCATTGCCCTGGACTCTCCCAAAGCGCTGATCAGCGGCCTGGGCGGCGGCATCATCCGCCTGGGGCTGCACAATGGACAGATGGATGCCGTCGTCCAGCGCGGACAGGAGCATCCGGCCATCAAAGCCATCTCCCGCGTGGATGGCGAGCTTATCGTCGAGACTCACCATGCCCAAGATGCACTCATGGGTCTGCTAGAAATCACCAATCAACTGGATGCCCGCGTCACCTCGCTAGAAATTTTGGAACCCAACCTCGAAACCGTATTCTTGCAGTTGACAGGCAAGAGCCTCAGAGATTAGTTGACCGACATAGAAGTTACGCACTTGGAATGATCGAAGCTAAGATTAACCGCAGAGCAAGCGAAGACCGCTGAGTTTTTCTCTGTTTCCTCTCCAATCTCCAATCTCCAATCTCCAATCTCCCAATCCCCAATCTCCAATCTCCAATCTCCAATCTCCAATCTCCAATCTCCAATCCCCAATTTACCAATCTTCCAATCTCCAATCCCCAATCTCCAATCTCCAATCTCCCAATCTCCAATCTCCAATCTACCAATCTACCAATCCCCATTTACCCGTTCCCTGCAAATAGGAGTTTGTCATGCTATACCAAATCTACGCCCTAACCGTAAAAGACCTGAAGGTATTATTCAAAGACCGTGGAGGAATGATCGTTTTATTTGCCATGCCGGTGATGTTCATTCTCGTGATGAGTACCGCCCTGCAGAGCACCTTTACGATGGGAGGCAGCGATAACCCCATCGAATTGCTGGCCGTAAATCAAGATGCTGGCGATCTCGCCGCCGAAGCCATCGCTGAGATCGATACACTCGACGGGATAGATTTAATCGCAGCAGTGGATGGTGTCTCACTGACCGCTGCAATGGCAGACGGCCTGATCAGCGCTGGCGAATATCAGGTAGCCCTGGTCTTCCCGGCTGATTTCTCGGAGAGCATCCTGGCAGCGGCCACAGACTCCGAGGCCGCAGAAGCCACAGTAACCTTCATCACTGACCCCACCACCGGCGCCCAATTCCTAGGGCCGATCCAGGGCACGGTGCAGGGTTTCATCCAACAGATCGCGGCTTACGCTCAGGCCCCGCGGCAAATCGAAGCCGGCTTCGAAGCATTGACCGCAGACATTCCCCCAGAGCAGGCTCAGTTTGTCGGGCAGATCGGTGAGGCCTTTGTCGAGCAAATGGGAGATGGCGGCGGCCTGGAAAGCGGAGGCAGCCTGGGGGTACGCTTCGAACAGGTTGCCCCCAGCGACTTCCAAGTCACCGAGTTCCCCGATTCGGTCGAGCAGAATGTCCCCGGTTACACCATCTTCGGCATGTTCTTCATCGTGCAAGTGATAGCCACCAGCCTGTTGAGCGAAAAACAAGAGGGCACATTCCGGCGCTTGCTGGCCGCGCCGCTATCGCAGGTGTCGCTGTTGTTGGGGAAGCTGCTGCCTTATTACCTCATCAACCTGATCCAGGTAGCTTTGATGTTCGCTATCGGCGCCCTGATCTTCGACATGAGCCTGGGACACGCTCCCCTCGCTCTGGTGGTGGTAACTCTGTCCACAGCGGCTGCGGCAACCGGGATGGGACTGTTGGTGGCTACCTTTGGCAAAACCCCCGAGCAGATCGGCGGCCTCTCGACCCTGCTGGCGCTCACTCTGGCGGCCATTGGCGGCATGATGGTGCCCACCTTTGTGATGCCCGAATTCATGCAAATACTCTCGAAGATTTCGCCCCACGCCTGGGCTTTGGCCGGTTATCAAGATGTGATCGTGCGCGGCCTGGGGCTTCAGGCTGTCTTACCCGAAGTGAGTGTATTGCTGGGTTTTGCAGTTATCTTCTTTGGGGTCGCAGTGTGGCGCTTCCGCTTCGACTAAAATCGGGCTTACGCGGTTCAAGGTGCGACGCAGTTTCGAAGTGCGTCGCACCTTGAACTGCGTAAGCCCTAAAAAAAGACTCCAAGGGTTTTCGAGAAACACCTGGAGTCTTTTAATTTCCCAATTTTAGATCTTCGTTATGCAGCTTGCAAAGCTCTCAAAACTGCTTCTGGCTCTTTGGCAACCACATTCAATAGTACTAAGGCAGGCCCATGTGGGTTTCTATCACCACGTTCCCAATGTCGAAGTGTTCCCAGACTAATCCCAAAAGCCGAGGCAAACTCCGTCTGCGTCATGCCTACTTTCGCACGAACAGTCTTTATGTCTATAGGGGCAAATTCATGCACAACAGCTTCAGTCACTTTACCCTGTGCAAATTCAATTGCCTCAGTTAGCCCTTGTTTTATACTGTTGAATGCTTCACTCATAATTCATCACCATAGCTTTCAAGCAAGATGCTCACCAGTTTTGCTAATTTGTTACGTTCTGCCCGACTCAAATTTGCTTTCTCCGATTTTTCAAAGATGGTGAGCAGAAAAATTGGAAAATTCTCGTTGTAGAACTAATAAATCACACGCACACCAGAACTTTTACCCGAACCTTCTCTTTTCCATCTTATCTTTCTTATGCCGCCAGTCCCTTGCATAATAACGCCTGATGTAGGATGAGCGGCAAGATAATTGATAAGATTTCTAGATTCGTCCTCAGTTAGCAGTTTTTTTGAGCGATGGATAAATTCCGAGAGTTCAACAACGCTAATCATGGACAACAATATAATCCATTGGATTAGTACTGTCAAGAGCCGCGGGGGGTAAACTAACATTCAATTATGGCAATACCGCAAAAGTTACACATTATCTGACGGCAGACCGCAGACGGCAGACCCTTCGACTGCGCTCAGGACAGGCCGCCGGAATCGGGCAAATCGGAGACTGCTTCACATCGCTGTGCGTGCCTCCGGCGCCGCGTCCCCGTAGGGACGCGGCGGTCAGCGGTCGGTGGTCGGTGGTCGGTGGTCAGCGGTCGGTGGTCGGTGGTCAGCCGTCTGCGGTCTTCCTCAGATAATGGGCAACTAACCCACATTATCCCACGCTATCCCACACGTATCCCACAAACCCACGATTATTCTGGTCACATGACCGTGGTTGTGACCTCTGGGACTGTGCAATATGACCGCGATGCCGGTATCCTGAGAACATCAACATCACAAAACATTTTGATCGATAAAGGAGAAAAAAAATGAACACCAACAATCAAACTGGAAAACGGGTTTTTCCCTTCGGCGGTATTTTGCTCGTTCTGGCAGGCCTTTTTATGCTGCTACAGCAGTTCGTCGATTTTGAACTCTCTGGAAGCGTATTCCTGGCTACCCTGGGTTTGTTCTTCATCCTTTGGGGAGCCACTAGCCGCAAACACGGTTTATTGATTCCTGGCGCTATTTTGAGCGGCTTGAGCCTGGGCGTTTTCTTGACAGAAGATGCTTCTGAACTTATCGCTGCTCCGTACGATGGTGGTGGTGTGGTCGTGCTCTGTCTGGCGGCAGGTTTTGCGCTCATCACCCTGCTGACCCAGATTTTCACATCTGAGAAAGGCTGGTGGGGCTTGATCGTGGGCGGCATTTTAGCGCTTGTTGGGGTTGGCATCATCGTTGTCGAATCGCCGGACGCGAGTGTACTCAAAACGGTGACTGAAACTGCTTTCCGCTGGCTGAATTACCTATGGCCCCTTGTACTGGTCGGGCTGGGGATCAAGATCATCTTCGATAAGCGGGGAGAAGCAGCATAAATTACCTGGAGGCGAATCCCAGCGGCAACACGCCCTCACCCCAGCCCTTTTCCCATGGGAGTACCCTGCGGGCATAATAAGGGCAGGGGTGAGGGCAGGGCATTGCATGTGTTTTCACTAATATTTTGTAATTACTCAGCCTGACAGTGGCAAGCCCCCCTAACCTCCCAAATTTGGGGGGAACACCACTTGTATCCCGGCATCAAGGCAAGGGGGACCTAGAGACAGTACCTTTCTCCCCCAGCATTGGGGGCCGGGGGGCGATGCTCGTGCGGTACAACGATTGGCGTGAGCAGCTCCCCCAGCATTGGGGGCCGGGGGGCGATGCTCGTGCGGTACAACGATTGGCGTGAGCAGCTCCCCCAGCATTGGGGGCCGGGGGGCGATGCTCGTGCGGTACAACGATTGGCGTGAGCAGC
>JBDRGC010000070.1:0-28876 GCA_043818215.1 Chloroflexota bacterium
CCCCAACAAACCTTTCCGGCGGGCAAAAACAGAGGCTGGCAATTGCTGCCGGGTTAGTGATGCAGCCCTCCATCCTTGTCCTGGACGAGTCCACTTCGCAAATCGACCCCTTGGGCGTGGTGGAAGTCTTATCGCTGGTTCGGAAGTTGAACAAGGAATTTGGCATGACCATCATCATGTCAACCGATAAAAGCGAGGAAGTTGCCAAATTTGCCGATCACATCCTGGTGCTGGACGAGGGCCGTGAGGTTGCTTACGGGACGCCCAGGGAGATTTTCGCTGACACTGTTCTCTTTAAGAAGTTTATGATACGTGCTCCCCAGGTTTCGCAATTGGGAGCCGTTCTTCAGGAAGCAGAACACCCGCTGCCAATCTTTCCCATCGTATTAGACGAAGCTCGTGATGGCATTGTCGAACTGCTCGATGGAAAATCCCCGCCCGCGGTTCTGACCAGGAACGATATCGCGGCGGATGAAAATATTACCCTCACTCCTTGCAGATCCGTGATCCGCAAGCTGCCGGATTATAAATCCGGCAGGAGCGAGATCGTTTCTACCGCAGCGGAAGAAGCCTCCGCGCAGAAATCAATCATCACGGTTGATCACCTCACCTACGTTTACCAACCCCGGAAGGTGCTGGCCGTCGATGATGTGAGTTTTGACATCAAAGCAGGCGAGTTCGTTGCCATCATCGGCCAGAACGGATCAGGAAAAACAACCATTTTGAAGAATCTGTTAGGGTTGCTACACCCAACGTCTGGGAAAGTAACAGTTGCCGGTCTTGATACCAGTCAAACCGCAGTTTCAGAGTTAGCCAGGCACGTGGGTTTCGTTTTGCAGAATCCCGACCAACAGTTGTTTGCGGAAACGATCGAACAGGAAATTGCTTTCGGCCCGCAAAATCTTGGTGTCGATGAGGCTGAAGTTAAGAGGCGCGTAGACGAAGCTATCGAAATGGTCGGCCTGGAATGTGACAAAATGGAATTTCCTCCCGCTTTGCCCAAGGGCGACCGGGCTAAGGTGGTCATTGCCAGCGCATTAGCCCTGAACCCTGAGATTATGATCTTAGACGAACCAACCACCGGCCAGGATTACAAGGGCTGCCACCAGATTCTGCAAATTGCTCGCAAGCTGCATCAAGAGAATCGCACAGTCGTCTTTGTGACTCACCACATGGCCCTGGTAGCAGAATATGCCCAAAGAGTGATCATTATGTGCGACGGGAAAATTCTGCTCGACGACAAAACAGAAAATATCTTTGACCAGCCAGAGGTGATCAGGAAGGCACATATCATTCCCCCTCAAATCACCGAGTTGAGTCAACAGTTGCCCAAGAGCCTGGGGCTACCCAGAACGCCCCTGACGGTACAGCAATTGTCCGAGGCGATATTGAGTCGCTTTGATGATCAGGAACTAGGGACTGGGAACTAGGGACTAGGAAACTAGGAACTAGGAAACTAATCCCTGATCCCTAGTCCCTGATCCCTAGCCCCCCCTTTTTGGAGACTTTTACATGCCAGATTTACTAACCCGCCTGCAAGATATTTGCGGCCAAGAACATGTATCGAATGCCCTGGTTGATCGCATGACCTACCGGCGGGATTGCGGCCCAACTCCGGGAGGGCTGCCGGGATACATTGTGCGTCCCGAAAGTGTCGCTGAAGTAGTCGAGCTAGTTAAAGTTGCCAATGAGTATAAAATCCCCCTCTTTATGTGGGGTCGGGCCACCACATTCGTCGATTTCGGTATCGGGGAAGGCTGTATCGTTCTGGCCCTCGATCTGTTGAATACATATAAAATCGATTTGCAAAATCAAGTTGTCACCGCAGACGCGGGCGTGATCTGGCATGCGCTGGATTCTGAAATCAATAAACTTGGCTGGGAACTAGCTTGCCCCGGCGGCGGGGGCATGTTCTCCGCCACAGTTGGCGGCACGGTGGCGTACAACGCCGTCCCCCACGCCATCACTGAGTATGGCATCACCGCCGATCAAGTCATCGCGCTCGAGGTTGTCATGCCCGATGGTAGCATCATCCACACCGGCTCAGCCGCCAATGACGCCGCCGGAAATATCGCCATCGAAAGAGGCGCCAACGGCCCTGACCTGGCGGGTCTCTTCATCGGCTCATGCGGCACAATGGGCATCATCACCAAAGCGACTCTGCGATTGCGCCGCATCCCCGAAACCGAGAAATTCTTGTTCTATGCCTTCGATGAATTAGAGCAAATCGTCGATGCAGTCGAAGCGATTCAACAGCAAGAAGCCGCCACCTTTGTGATTGGCATCTTCGGCGGGCCAAAACCGGTAGGCATCGTCGGGGAATATTTTATGCACGTGATCATCCGTGATTCGGTCACCAATGCAGACGCGCGCTATCAAATTTGCAAGATCACCTGCGAAGCTTTCAAGGGACGCGCCCAGGACGCCAAAGCCACGGAGCTATATTGGACCGGTCACATGTTTTCCTGGCTGCGAAACGTTGGTCCCGGCGCATACTACAGCAACCGTCCGTACTACTGCCCCGAAGTAGCCGGTTTCCTGCCAACCCATTCTCTCAAGGATGCCATTCCGGCGGTGCATAATTACATCGACAGCCACAAAGAAGAATGGGACCGGTACGGAATCCGCACAAAAGGCCTGGACGTGTATTTCTCGCGCAACGCCGCCTACCTGTGGGTGGATACGCTTTATCCCGAGAACGTCCCCGAGGCGCACGAATACGGCTTGACAGTTCGGGCAGACATCGCTGAACTGCTCTTCTCTCGATGGATGTCGCCCGGAGGCATAGTCGCCGGTATCGCTCCGTACATTATGGATAAGCTGGGGAACACTTTCAAGTTGATGCAGACCTTGAAGGCGACTCTGGACCCCAACAATATCCTCAATCCCGGAGTCCTGTGCCTGGGAGGCGAACCCACCCGGGGGCTGATTCTCGAACAGATCGATGGAAAGGATCATCCCGCCCTGGACGCGTTGGCGGTGCTCACCTATCAATGCCTGCGCTGCGCTTTTTGTTTCGATGTAAGCTGGGTCGGCGAAGGCCACAAATGCCCATCCTACGCCTACGGGTCACTGGAATCGCACAGCGCCCGTGGACGCATTGCCATTGCCCGCGCTATCATCGAAGGTGAATTGGTTTACGATGAGGATGTGGCCGACCGCATCTTCAGTTGCACATTGTGCGGGGCCTGTTCGGAGCACTGCCTCAAACAACTCGATGTCCAGGATATCTATCAGGCCATGCGGGAGGATTTGACCGCCAAAGGGCTGACGCCAGCAGGCTTGCAGCGTGTCGTCGAGCTGACAATGGCGGAACACAACCCATTCGACAAACCAGCCGGGGATCGTCTCGAATGGCTTAAGGACAAATCGCACGTTGACGTCAAAGCCAAAACCGCATACTTTGTGGGCTGCACCCCATCTTTCACCAAGCGGTCGATGGCGAGGGATGGTGAAGAATTGTTGAATAAATTGGGAATAGATTACACCATTGCTTCCGACGAATGGTGCTGCGGTCATCCGCTTATGTCTGCCGGTGAGCGCCAAAAAGCCGCCGAGTTCATACGTCACAATATCGAGACCTATCAGGCTTTAGGTGTCGAACGACTCGTTTTCACTTGCCCGGGATGCTACGAAACCTTCAAAAAAGAAATGCCCCAGGTTCTGGGTGAGCCATTGCCCTTCGAAACCCTGCACATCGCCGAGCTTATCGCCGAAGAACTCGATGCTGGCCGGGCCGCTTTCGAGCCTATGACTGGCGGCGTGGCGATTACCTACCACGACCCCTGCACATTGGGACGCGGATTGGGCGTGTACGCCGCGCCGCGTAAGATCATCGAGGCGATACAGGGCACACGTCTGGCGGAGATGCCCAGAAACCAGGGCGATTCTTTCTGCTGCGGCGCCGGCGCCTTCGTGCGCTACGATTTCCCCGAATTAACAAAAACCGCCGGGCTTGACAGGTGGTCAGAGGCCGTGGGAACGGGAGCCAACTTGCTGCTTACCGCCTGCCCGGCCTGCCTGGGCCAATTCCAATCCATGAGGGCGCGCGCCAAAGACCCCCTCCAGGTGATGGATTTGGTCAATTTGGCTAACAAGCAAATCATAGTCAAAGAGACAATAAACTAGACTTGTTTCGGGATAAACGATGCAAAATAAAGTACACGGATACCACGGATTTTACGGATACCGTGCCGGCATGGCGTAAAGCGGAATAATTAATGAAAAAAATCCGTGGTATCCGTGAAATCCGTGTACAAATAATGCGTCATAGTTATTGATAAATAGATCTAATCTAAAAAGGAGTCACATCATGCAGAAAAAACTTGTCACCACTCATTCCGCTTTGATAGCTGTTTGGGCCGCCCTCATCGCAGTTTCCACGTTGCTGCCCGCGTTCCCGGTCATCGGAACGGGGGCCACCCTGAGCATCGGTGATGCAATCGTTGTCCTGGGCGGGATTCTATTTGGCCCCTGGGCTGGCGGAATTGCAGCCGGAGTGGGCGGCTTTATCGGGCAATTGATCGCCCCGCATGGCAATATCTTTGGACCGCTGCAATTCACAATTTCAATTGCAGCTGCTATTGCCGCCGGATTGGCAATGCAGAGAAAATGGGTTTATCCCATGGTAGGCCTGCTGTTTTTCGGCGGTGTGTGGTATCTCTTCCCGCTGGGCCGTGCGGCCTGGGCGACCCCCATTCTCTATTTGCTGGGTGTCCTCGCCTGCATTATTGGCTGGATTTGGGGCAAGAACTGGCTGGTATCGGAGAACAGAGCCACGATGTTTTTTGGAGTGTTCACGTGTGGGCTGATCGGAGTTCTGATCGCCCAGTCGATTGGGAACTTGTGGGCGTTGGCTCTATTTGCTCTGCCTGCCCCGATTTGGTTCAGCGTTCTCTTCATTTCTCCAATCGAGAGAATTGGCTTTGGGCTAATTGCCGCAGCTATTGGAACGCCGCTGTTGATCGGGCTGCCCAAGATTTCGGTGCCCGTGGGGCCGGCACTGACCGAAGAAGATATCGACGACGATGACGAATGGGATGACTGATGAAAACACAATCTTTTAAAGGCCGTGATTTTTTGAAAGAGACCGATTTCACCCGCGAAGAGATCGAAACTATCCTCGGTGTAGCGGAAGAACTCAAGCAAGATTACGCGATGGGAAAATATCACGATAATCTTTTGCGAAGCAAAACCTTATTCATGATTTTCTACAATCAGTCCTTGCGGACGCGCAACTCTTTCGAGGCAGGGATGACTCAATTGGGCGGGCACGCCCATTTCCTGGACCCCACAAAGATTTATACCCCCGCCCTGGAAGGCAAGGAAATTGCCTATTCGACCGAGCGCGTCTCAGATGTCGCCAGAGTCCTTTCCCGCATGGGCAATGCCATCGCCATCCGCTGTTACGGCGATCCAGTCGAATGGGAATACGGCGGCGCACACGCCCTGCTGCAAGAATTTGCCCGTTGGTCAGATATCCCCATCTTGAACATGGAGGATGATATATACCATCCTTTCCAAGGGCTAGCCGACATTTTTACAGTCAAGGAGAAATTCGGCGGCTTCGAAGGCATAAACTTCACCATGTCCTGGGCTTATTCCCCCAGCGTCCACAAACCGCGCGCCGTGCCGCAGTCTGCAATCCTTTACGCCTCGATGATGGGCATGAACGTGACCCTCGCCCACCCGAAAGGCATGGAACTGGCCCCGGAGGTCATTGCCCAATGCGAGGAATACGCCGCTGCTTCTAATGGCGGCTCATTCAAAATCACACACGATTTCGAAGCCAGTGCCAGGGACGCGCATGTTTTTTATCCCAAAGCCTGGTGCCCTACGACTCTGTTCAAGCCGCCCGTTGGCGAGGACGATCCCCAAAAATCTCAAAAATTCTTCGACCAGCACAAAGATTGGAAGTGTACCTCCGAAATCATGGAGACGGCGGATAAAAATGCGATCTATTTGCATTGCCTCCCCGCCGACCGGGGCTTTGAGGTCACGAATGATGTCATCGATAAAACCTCGGGCCAGGGCTGGACCTCGGCAGCCTTCGACGAAGCCGAAAACCGCCTGCACGTTCAAAAAGCAGTCATGACACTGCTCATGAAGTAGTACCTTTCCAGTGGTTGATTTGTGCTTTGGGCAAGAAAATCCACCACGAAGGCACAAAGACACAAAGTTAAGAATTTAAAGGTTTTTCTTCGTGCCTTTGTGCCTTCGTGGTGGGAAATCCTTTTGGTTCCGGCTTGACCGCGTTATGATTTTACGGAGCGAATTGTGGCCTCTGATTTCGACGTAGTAGTTTTGGGCGCTGCGGCAGTTGACTTGGTAGCCAGGGTTGACAGGCTGCCAGACGTTGACGAAATAGTCTTTGCCCGCGAGTATGCCCGTCATGCCGGGGGCAGCGGAGCCAATATTGCCGTCGGTCTCGCCAAACTTGGACGCGCGGTGAGTTTTCTCGGAAAAGTTGGCGCTGACGAGTCTGGCAAGTGGCTGCTGAAGAATTTAGGTGATGCCGGCGTCGATACTCAGGCAATGCTGACCGTGGCAGTAGGCAAATCCGCCTCCTGTTTCATTGCCCTCGACGCCCACGGTAACAGAGTCATCTTTGCGCTTGGCGGCTCGGCACTCATCGAGAGCGTGGACGAATTGGACCTCTCCCGCGTTACCGGAAGCCGGGCGCTGTGTATCGGCGATGCTTTTGTGTCCGTAGCTACCGCCGCGGCTGAGGTTGCCCGCCGCAGCGGTACAACCGTCTTTTTCGTCCCCGGCGGCTTGATGGTTACCAATGGACTTAAGGAGTTAAGCCCAATTTTGCAAAACACCAGCGTGCTCGTGGTGAGCAGGAATGAAGCGAACACGTTAGCCGGGGATTGCTCTCCCGGCGAGGCTGCCCGGTTTCTCAGGGAGACTGGGCCTGAGATTGTCATCGTCACTTTGGGAGCCGAGGGAGCGGTTCTGGCGAGTGAAGACAGCCTCGAAATTATCCCCGCCTTCGATGCGGCCGTCGTCGATACCACCGGCGCCGGGGACGCCTTTGCAGCCGGGCTGATGCACGCCTTTCTCGATCGCCGCACGTGGAGAGATGCCGTGGCAACAGGCTGTGCAATGGCCGCCGTCAAAATTGGTCACGTTGGAGCGACTGGCGGCTTGCCGAATAGATTGGAATTGGAAAGATTTATTAGACTTGTTCCTGAATAAACGATGCAAGTAATAGTACACGGATTGCACGGATAACACGGATTCTTTTTTTGATTTTATGCTTATATCCGTGACATCGTGCCCTTCAGGGTAAATCCGCGACAGCGTGCCCTTTGGGTAAATTCCGTGTACAAAAAGTTTGGCGCTGGTGTTGAAGAACAACTCTATTGAAATAAGGAACCCATTATGAAAGGTATAGCAGCAGGTAAACCTGGAGAAGTTTTGATATTCGACTTTCCCGCGCCAGAGCTTGGCGATGGCGATCTGATCGTCAAGCCGTTGGCGTGCGGGATTTGCTCGACGGACGTAAAAATGGCAAGCCGCGGCTCGGGCGGCAAGATCGAGTACGCGCTAGGGCACGAGCTGGCCGCGGAAATCGTCGCGGTTTCGGAGGGTGAAGAACGATGGAAGATAGGGCAAAAAGTCGTTGCCGCTCCCTATTTGCCCTGCGGCGACTGCTACTACTGCCAGCGTGATCAGCCGACCTTGTGCAAAAACCTTTTTAGTGTCTTCCTTTCTCCGGGCGGGCTTGCTGAACTGGTGAAGATTCCGCGCGATCTGGCTGACCGAGGAACATTCATCATTCCCGAGGGGATGCCCGTTGACATTGCTGCCCTCGCGGAGCCTTTTGGGTGCGTGATCAAAGGCGTCGATGACGTGGGGTTTAAAGCCGGAGACTCGATCCTGATAATTGGTGACGGCCCAATGGGTGTGATCGCCGCGGCAGTGAGCCGTTATTATGACGCCAATCTGGTCATGGTTGCCGGCATGACCCCCCACCGCCTGGCAGTGATCGAGCAGCACTATGCCGACGTTGTGATCGATGTCAGCCAAAGCGATCTCCGCTCCGAGGTTGACAAGTACACAGATAGCCGCGGCGCGGACGTGGTCATGTCTGCCGTTTCCAGCGCAGAAGCCTTGTCCAGCGCAATCGAATGTGTGCGTCCGGGCGGGTGGGTCAACGCCTTCGCCGGGGTGCCTGATGGCATAACCATCGCTCTCGATCTCAAAAAATTACACTACCAGCAGTACTTCTTGACCGGCTCCTTTGGCGTTGGCCCCAATCACCTCGTCAAAGCGTTGGATATGTTCGCTTCCGGGAGGATTGATGTCACGCCGGTCATATCTGTTCATTTTCCGTTCGCACAAGCCGTCGAAGCAGTCGCTTACGCCAGAGATAGAGTAGGTCTCAAGGCGATGGTAACTTTTTAGCCATCGAAGATCGCCATCGAATGAACACTTGCACCTAAACGCAAGTGCAGGTGTTCGATGCTGCTACGAGAAACCTGCTAAAGCAGGTTCGGATGTGTATCGCAACATGCTTCAGCATGTTTCCTATATCAGACCCCGAATTCATTCGGGGGCCTTTGACACGAGGACACAATGAAAGAACATAGAATTCGACGCTTATTTGCAGCAGACAACCGGATTGTGATTGTGGCTTTCGATCACGCTGCTTTCATGGGGCCTGTCCGCGGCCTGGAAAACCCAGGCCAACTCATCGATAATATTGTCGCCACCGGAGTTGATTCTGTCTTGACGACCATGGGAATCGCACGCAGGTTTTGTGGAAAATTCGGACACCTCGGTCTGATACTGCGCGTGGACGGTGGAGCCACCATGCGCAGCCCCAAAATGGGCGACATCGCCCTATCCTTCTCCGTACAGGATGCCCTCCGCCTGGGGGCCGATGCCGTGGCCTGCATGGGCATGATCGGCTTCGATGAAGAGCCATCCTCGCTGCGCAATCTTGCGGCACTCTCCTCGCAATCGGCTGAATGGAATATGCCCCTGCTGGCGGAGATGCTTGTCAAAGGCACCGACGATGGCAAAGTCACCGTCGAGGACGTCGAGTTCGCCATGCGAATTGGAGTCGAACTGGGCGCCGACCTGATCAAGGCTCCCTATGCCGGGCCAGCCACGGATTTCGCGGCAGCCCTCCAGTCCTGCTACCGCCCGGTTGTCGTGCTGGGCGGGGCCAAAATGGACGAACCGGCCGCACTGCTGGAGAATGTCGCCGAAGCAATTGACGCCGGCGCCAACGGGGTCGCCATCGGCCGCAACGTCTGGCAGCACCCCCACCCTGCCAGCGTGTGCCGGGCATTGGTCGCCATCGTCCACGGCGGAGCGAATGTCGCCCAGGCCCTAAAGGAGATATCGGATTGAGCAAGCTGGTTGTCGGGCTGGATATTGGCACCTCGTCTGTAAAAGCTGGGCTATTCGACCTGGATGGGCGAAAAGTGGCCTTAGCGCGCACCCGTTACGAGATTTATTCTCCCCATGATGGGTGGGCCGAGCAGAACTCTGCCGAGTGGTGGGCCGGAGCCAAAGAGGCCCTCAACGCCGTGATGTCCGGGATCGATCCCGCCAGAGTTGCGGGCGTTGGCTTGTGCGGACAGTGTCCCGGTCACGTGCTGGTAGATGGATCGGGCAACGCCATCGGCAACGCCATCATCTGGAGAGACCGGCGCGCCAAACGCGAGGCAAGCTGGCTCGCCGAGAACATTCCCGGGGAACAGGCAGCCAAGTGGATCGGCACCTTTTTGGGAGCCGATGCGGCCACACCGCCCGCCAGGTTGCTCTGGCTGCGTGACAATTTGCCCGGCGATTGGGAGAGGGCGCGCCTCGTGCTGCAACCCAAAGATTATATCGGCCTAAAATTGACCGGCGAGGCGAAGACCGATATTCACAGCGCATACTGCCTCGTAAATCCGAAGACCGGAAAATACGAAGAAGATTATTTCGATTTGCTGGGGCTGCCCACTGAAATAATGCCGCCTGCCCTCTCGCTCACCGATCCGCTGGGGACGGTTTCAAGTCGAGCGGCGGAGCAGACCGGGCTGCCTGTTGGCGTGCCCGTTATCGTAGGGACGATAGACGCCTGGTGCGACAATCTGGCCGGCGGAGTGACTCAGGTGGGGGCAGCAGTAGACGTTGCTGGAACATCAGAAATGATCTCGATGCACTCGAAGGTCGATTATCCCGGGGGCCCAGTGTTTCTGGCCCAGTTGGGAGATGACCTTCGATTTCTCTGCGGCCCCACTCAAGCTGGCGGCGATACCCTGAGATGGCTTTCGGATGGTTTTCTGCAAAATAATAATGGGCAAGTCACTCCCCCAGAATTGGGGGCCGGGGGGCTAATCACTCCCCCAGAATTGGGGGCCGGGGGGCGTTTTCAGGACAAATTTGACAGGCTGCAATTCCTGGCAGAGGGCGTTCCAGCTGGCAGTGGTGGGGTGATTTTTCTCCCCTATTTGTACGGTGAAAGAGCGCCGATATGGGACCCGGCTGCCCGGGCAGGTTTCCTCGGCCTCACAGGGGCGCATGACTTGCGGCATTGCGTCCGGGCGGTGTACGAAGGGGTGGGCTTTGCAATCCGGGATATTCTAGAAATATGCGAGCAGATAAATTCCCATAAAGCTGAATATCTGATGGTTTGCGGCGGCGGCTCTCAGAGCAGGTTCTGGAATCAAATCAAAGCCGATATCATCCAACGCTGTGTGAAACCGACGCAAGTCAGCGAATCGGCATGTTTGGGGGCGGCTATATTAGCCAGTGTTGGAGTTGGGATATTCCCGAAACTGAGTGATGCCGGCGCGAATATGATTCGCTTCAAGGAGACAATCGAGCCAAATATCACGAACGCGGCTGTTTATGAAGATGCCTTCAAAAAATATTTGAAGATCTACCCAGGTTTGCTGCCAGTTTTTGCTGATGACGAAGTGAGAAAAACATGAATACTCAACTTATCGTACAAGTTGCTCGTTTATATTACGAACACGACTTGACTCAACAGCAAATCGCGGATAAATTAAATATAACCCGGCAGAAAGTATCCCGCTTGCTGAGACAGGGGCGCGAGGAGGGGATTGTTAATGTTTGCATCAACGATCCAACCCCCTCGGATCCACAGCTCGAAACAGAACTGCTGGAAACTTTCGATCTCAACAAAGTCATACTGACCGGAAGTAATGGTTTAGAACAGGAGAATTTACGGCACAGTATTGGCATAGCCGCTTCTGATTATCTTCGTCAAATCCTGAAAGATGATGATTTTATCGGAATAGGTTGGGGGAGAACCTTATTCGAAGTTGTGAATACTCTTCGAAGCGATAAAATGATTCGGATCAATGTCATCCCCATGATTGGCGGGGTCGGCGATATGTCACCGTCTTTCCAGGTAAATGAGCTTGCCCGCCTCCTGGCAGAAGCGTTTGGAGGCACGTACCGGCCAATTTATGCGCCAGCTTTCACTCAAGATATCGAAGAATGGAAAGCCATAATGGATACGCGTGAGGTCAGGCAGATTGTAAAGTTATGGCCGAGATTGGACATCGCTGTCGTGGGTGTCGGTCAGGTCGAGTTCCAGAAAAAATCATCCATGTTTTTTACCGATCATATAACACCCGCTGCGCTGGACAGGTTAGAATCAGAAGGTGGAGTTGGTGATATATGTGGAAATTTTTTTGACATCCAGGGTAAGCCTGTAGCGGATATTCCCGGCATTGTCGGGGTTAATCTGGAACAACTGCGAAATATCCCAGAAGTTATTGCTGCTGCGGGGGGGCTAGAAAAAGTGGACGCGTTAGCCGGTGCATTGTGGGGAGGTTTTATCAAAACCCTGGTTACTGATGTGGTCACTGCCAGAGCAGTGCTCACATCACATAAAGAGGAGGTGATGCTATAAGCGATTCCCGGGTTAGGGCTTATGGCAGCCCTTTCTCGGAACGAAAAAAGAGTATCGATTTGTATCGAAATACCATATCAAAAAACTAATATCAAACTATGAGGAGCAACAAAATGAGAAAGAGCATATTTATTCTGATCAGCATGTTAGTGTTGGCTGCTATGCTGGCTGGCTGCGCACAAGAGGGTGAAGTTGGCGATGCACTCTTGACAGTCACTGGTGACATTGGCAAAACCAATTCGGGCAACGACTATGTCTTCGACGAGGCCCGGTTCGAAGAGCACTCAGTGGACCTAGTCATCGATGATGTCTGGATGGGTGATGGCCAGGAATACAGAGGCATCTTGCTCTCTGACATAATCGATATCGTCAAGCCTGGTTCTGGCGTAACCACGATCAGCGTCATCGCGGTGGACGGCAAATCCGCAGATGTTGCCATCGAAGATGCCAAGAACATGGATATCTTGATGGTTCACTATCTGAGCGGCGCCCTCCTCGGTGAAGACCTGGGCGGCCCGGTGAAGATCGCTTTTGGCGCCGATGCCCAAAAAGTTTATCCCGACGAAAGTTGGATGTGGTGGGTAGCTGAACTGAAGTTCAAATAGAGTGTTGCCCATCTTTGACGAGAGGGGCGCAAGTCAACTTGCGCCCCTCTTCCTAATCCTGACAAGCCGGAATCAAAAGATTTTTTCACCACGAAGGCACAATACTCTGACGGGTACAAGCGAGACACAAAGTTAAGAATTTAGAAGTTTTTCCTTCGTGCCTGGGTGCCTTCGTGGTAAATCTTCTTGTTTTCTACACCGTGCCGGTACGGCGTGCAAACTTATCATTGATAATTGCCCAAAAAGTTAAATGGATTTATTCGATAAAGCCTACGCATGTTTAGCCGGTCTGGCAATTGGGGATGCTATGGGTATGCCCACGGAATTTCTGACCCCGGAACTGATTGCTGAAAATTATGGCTGGGTTAGCGATTTTGTGCGTCCCCTGGATTGGCACCCTCATTCCCACATGAGGCCTGGCACAATCACCGACGACACCGGCCAGGCCCTGGCAATTGCGCACGCATACACCGACGATGGCACACTATCCCCCGATGCCGTTGCCCGGGAGCTGATTGCCTGGGCAGAAGGAATCCCCAAAGAAGACTTAGCCACTTTCATCGGGCCAAGCACCAGCAAGGCGTTGAGCGCTATCAAAGCGGGTTGCAGCCCGCAAGAAAGCGGCTCATCAGGTAAAACCAATGGCGGCTCGATGCGGGTTGCGCCGGTGGGCATCGTCAGGCATGGCGACCAGAGCAGCGCTGTGGCGGATGCGTACACCACCTGCGTCCCCACGCATAACACGAGTGTGGCCGCGGCTGGCGCGGGAGCGGTGGCCGCCGCGATTGCCGCCGCGCTGACGCTGGATGCGTCCCTCGACACGATCATCGCAGCGGGAAAGTTTGGCGCCAAGTCGGGAAGCAAGAACGGCAATTGGGCCTGGGGCACCAGACTGGACAAGCGCATCGAACTGGCCGACCGCTTAGTGCAAGATGCAGATAACGAAAAAATCGCCCTGAGGTGTCTCTACGACTACATTGGCGTGGATATGCTGGTAGCGGAATCGGTCGCCACTGCCTTTGGAATTGTCCGCCTGGCTGGCGGGGACCCCATGAAAGCCTGTACCCTGGGAGCCAATATCGGCGGCGATTCAGACACAATTGCCGCGATTGCCGGCGCCATTTGTGGAGCCTGGAAGGGGATCGATCACATCGACACATATCTGCTGAAAACCGTATTGGAAGTTAATGAAATTGATCTGGCATCCGAAGCGCAACGCCTCGTCGAAATTGCTGGAAGAATAGAGTGATCAGTATGATAGCGGACAATCCGAACACTGATATGTCATTGCGAAGCAGCTTTACCGCTGAAGCAATCTTATCCTTGACGAGTGGGAGATCGCTTCGCCGGAAAGCGTCGGCTCGCGATGACATTTTGATCGGTTTTGCCATGCACCCGCTCTGGTTGACCGGCAGGGACCTGGAAGCCTTCATCGGCCCTCTGCGGGAGAATGGCTTGAGGTCGCTGGAATTCGAGATCGATTCGAACCTGTCAGGGTGGGAGCAATTCGAACCTTTGATGGAAGACTGCTCCAAGATTGGCATGGAAATTTGCTTCCACGCCCCCTATCGTCATCCTTTTTCGTTGAGCGGTTTCCGTGGGGATAGGCGCAGGGAAATTATAAATGCAAATATGCCGCTGTGGTCTTTGGCAGATTCCTGGGCCAAGCGAAACCACTTCCGCACAGAGATCGTGCTTCACGGTGCTTCATCGAATAATGCCCCCCTGGGCCCCCAATCCTGGGGGGAATCGCACCCCCCCAGGATTGGGGGCCGGGGGGCATTTTCGGAACTGCGTGAAGATACGAAAGCCTTTATCATCTATGCCCTGGAAGCCTTCCCAAATCTCACCATAGCCCTCGAAAACCTCGATATTGCCAAACCAGGGATCACAAAGTTTGGAGTAAGACGAGAGGATGTCCTCGCTCTCGTGACTGAAATCGATCATCCCCGGCTTGGGATTTGTTGGGATACGGGTCACGATATTCGTCAGGGGGTGCCCCAAGACCCTCCCAAAGAATGGCTGGAACGTGTGGATCACGTCCACATTCACGATTTAGACAACAGCGGAGAAGATCATTTCCCTCTGGTGTTTGGAAATGTCCCCAACGAACGTTGGATTAAACTCCTTATGGATGCAGGCATGGAAGGGACGATTACGCTCGAGTTGAAAGGCGGCCATCTGGTTGGTTGGGAGCTGGAAAAGATCAGTGACGCTCTTATCAATAGCATTAAGACAATCGACGAGGTACTCACATGAGTAGTGATGCTACAGTTTCTAAAAAGATATTTGAACTGAGCGTACAAAAGAAACAGCGTCAGAGAAAAGAACTGCTGGCGGCCTACGCATTTCTGGCCCCAAGCATATTGATTTTTGCCGTGTTTACTTTCTTCCCGGCAATCTTCTCTATCATTGCCAGTTTCTTCCGCTGGAATCTACCTTACGATCCGGTGTTCACAGGGCTGAACAATTATGAGTACTTATTTGCCGACAATATTGGAAAGGTGGAATTTGGGAAATCCGTGTTGAACACGCTTTATTTTATGTTGGGCATCCCCATCAACATCGGCATTTCGCTTTGGATCGCGGTCATGCTGAATCGCAGGCTGCCTGGTGTGGGGCTTTTCAGAACCGCCTTCTTCCTGCCCACTCTGACATCGATGGCTGCGATCTCTGTCGTGTGGATATGGTTATATCACCCGGCGGACTATGGCTTGTTCAACACCCTGTTGATAAGATTCGGGCTGCCAATCCAGGCCTGGCTGCGTGATCCGCTGCTGGCTATGCCCTGCCTGATTGTAATGGGGGTGTGGCGCGGCATGGGATATAACATCGTCATCTTTCTGGCAGGGCTTCAATCGATCCCCCACGATTTGTACGAAGCATCTGAAATCGACGGTGCCAACTGGCTGGGTCAATTTCGCCAGATCACATTGCCCCTGTTAAGCCCCACCACGTTTTATATTTTGATCATTGGGGTGATCAACTCACTCAAAGCCTTCACCGAGATCGACGTGATGACCCAGGGTGGCCCTTTAGGGGCTACCACCACCTTAGCGTATTACCTCTACCAATACGCATTTCAATATTTCCAGATCGGTTTGGCTTCTGCTGTCGCGGTTGTGTTATTTGTGTTTATATTAGTATTGACTCTGATCCAGTTCAAGGTTGTAGAGAAGAGGGTACATTATGGATAACAAATCTATCCCCGAGGCAAAACCCCAGAATTTCTTCAAATCGAAAATGTTCCAATCGGCAGTGGGGAAAGGGTTGTGGTATATCGTATTGACCATCACCGCCCTTATTGTCGTGCTACCGTTTATTTGGATGGCCACAACCTCATTGAAAGGGCCTGAGGAAGTCTTTGCATACCCTCCGCAGTGGATACCCCAGGCATGGCGTTTCCAGAACTACGTCGATGCGTTCCAGGCTGCGCCATTCGCGCGCTACTTTTATAATAGCGCGGTAGTTGCACTTTGTGTGACCATCGGACAACTCATCTCTTGTTCATTGGCTGCCTTTGCATTTGCACGTATGGAATTCAAAGGAAAAGGAGTTTTATTCAGTCTTTTCTTGAGCACGACAATGATCTCGACCCAGGTCACTCTGGTGCCATCATATCTGATCATCCAGAAATTGCACTGGATCGATACATATCAGGGATTGATCGTGCCTTTTATTGCCAACGCTTTTGGCATTTTTATGCTCAGGCAAGCCTTCATGACGATCCCAGACGAATTAGAAGAGGCTGCCAAACTGGACGGTTGCGGCAGGCTTAGATTCTTATGGCAGATTTGCCTTCCGCTGATAAGGCCAACCCTGGCTGCCCAGGCGTTGTTCGCCTTCATGGGCAACTGGAACGCTTATTTATGGCCCCTGATAATCACCAACCGCCAGGAGATGCGCACCCTGCAAATCGGTTTGCGCTATTTTGTCAGCCAGGAGGGGGGCACTCAATGGGGCGTCTATATGGCGGCGGCGATGATCGTGATACTCCCCGTAGTCCTGATCTACTTTACAGTGCAGAAGTCATTCGTCGAAGGCATCGCCACCACAGGCTTGAAGGGATGAGCGAAAAAAAATAGGACACGGATTTCACGGATACCACGGATTTTTGTGTTCGTCAGAAGTAGGTTGAACAAAGCTACCCCCCGGAAAAGACAGCGGCGTTGCGGTTGTTCAAGCTTCCTCTGACCACTAAAGATACCACGGATTTTCTTCTGATTTCTATGTGCTTGCGCCCAATTTCTCTCGAGCCGTCCCTCACAATGGGGCGAAAATGTCTCTATTGGGATTAAATAATCCGTGTTTATCCGTGAAATCCGTGTACAATAAAAAAGTAAGATAGCGAGTGTACTAACTCAAAGGAGCAATAAGATGAATAAAACATCGAAGGCAATTCTGCTGATCACAGCCATCTTTTCCGCGCTGTTGGCCGGATGTGGGGGTGGCACAACCAGCAGTTCGGCCGGGACGATCGATAAAGATGGTCATATTACGATAGAGTTTTGGTATGCCTTGGGGGGCGGCAGCGGAGAAACTATCGAGGATATGGTCGCCCAGTTCAACCAATCACAATCCGAAATAACAGTGATTGGAACATACCAGGGCGGTTACGCTTCGAGCATGGCAAAATTGTGGAATGCGATATCTGCCGATACGCCGCCCGCTGTCGCTCAGATTGGCGGCGCGCCTCTGGTCGGTGATACCGGGGCCATAGTTGCTATCACCGATTATTTAGATCAATCCGAAGACTTCGACCGCGAAGCCATCTGGGACGTGTTTTGGGATTACAACTCTGCTGGCGGCCAGATATGGTCCATGCCGTTCAACCATTCTGTGCCGATGCTCTACTATAACCGCGATCTTTTTGTGGCCGCCGGGCTTGACCCCGATAAACCACCCGAAACCTGGGATGATGTCATCCAATACGGACAACTCTTGACCACCGATACAGATGATAATGGCGAAATCGATCAATGGGGATTCAACACCAGAGATGACACGCATTGGTATTTGAGTACCATGTTTATGGAAAATGGGGTCGAGATCGTAAATTCCGAAGAAACCGAGGTTATGTATACCAGCCCCGAGGCTGTCGAGATGTTGACACTGTGGGGTGATTTTGTCCACAAATACATCATTATGCCACCCAATCAACATGATGAATCCAAGGGAGACTTCCTGGCAGGCCGGGTCGGCATGTTGTTGATGTCCAGCGCCAATATCCCTGGCACCATTCAAGATGCGCCATTCGATGTTGGCGTTGCAATGTTCCCCACCATTGCCGGGAAGGAGCGGGTTGTACCCATTGGCGGCGCCAGCCTGATCATATTGGATCACGACAACGACTTGATCAAACAGGCGGCCTGGACATTTGTCGAGTTTATGGCCAGCCAGGAAAGCTCTCTATACCTTTCGACGAATACGGGGTATTTGCCAATCTATAAATCGGCCCTGGAGTGGCCCGAGATGGTGAGTTACCTGGCAGACAACCCATGCCTCGAAGCACCCATATTGCAGTTGGAATATGCGCAATCCATACCATTATTTTCGGCCCTCGGTTCAAGCGACGCACAATTAAGATTGGCTGTGGAAGCCATTGAACTAGGGACTAAAACTCCCCAAGAAGCGTTGGATCACGCCAAAGAGGTGGTCGATAACACGATTGCAGATAACCTGGAAAACAAGTGAGGCCGTGGAGCGGAGTGCGGGGGCGTGTGGCGTGATGCAGGGTCGGGGTGAGTCTCAACATGCTTTAGCATGTTTTCTTTACCAGCCCCCGAATTCATTCGGTGGGGCTTCGTGATGCGTGAAAACATGGGCTACGCATAACGCATCACATTTTCACGTCTCACGCTTCGGGGACTGCCGCTTCATACCTCGCACGTACTAAGGCTGGTCGGCAGTTCCCGTTTCGGGAAGTCTCTAGTTGCTTTTGTTCCCAGATTGGGATACAATAAGGGTGCGCATGCGCGTTATTTCAAAGAAAACACTCACCTCTTTTTGGAACACTTCGCAATATCAAGATGCTGAAGAGCCGCTCAAAGCCTGGTATGCCGAGGCCAAAGCAGCAAGTTGGCGCACCCCCGCGGACGTCAAAGATAAGTATGGCAGCGCCAGTATTCTCAAAAACAGTCGGGCGGTATTCAATATCGCCGGGAATAAATATCGTCTGGTGGTGAATATCCATTACAACACCGGCATTGTTTATATCCGCTTTATCGATACACATCCCGAATACGACAAAATACATGCGGAGACAATCTGATGGAAGCCAGGATCATCAAATCAGAAGCTGAATACGAAGCCGCTCTGGCCCATGTCGAAACGCTGATGGACGCCGCTCCCGATTCGCCCGCAGAGGCTGAATTGGAACTATTTGCCATGCTGGTTGAACAGTACGAGGAAGTGCATTATCCGATTGACTTGCCCGACCCCATCGAGGCGATCAAATTCCGCATGGAGCAATCCGGTTTGACGCGCAAGGATTTGGCACTTTTCCTGGGCAGCCAGAGTAAAGTATCCGAGGTATTGAATTACAAGCGTCCCTTGAGTCTGGTAATGATCCGCTCATTGCATGAGGGATTGGGTATCCCTGCTGAAGTTCTATTGCAAGAATCGGGCAGAGCGTTGGAGGCGCGTCAATACGATTACAGAGATTATCCCTTTACGGAAATGTTCAAACAAGGGTATTTGGCGTTTAACGGCACTCTCCAACAAGCCAAAGATCAGGCCGAAGAACTGCTGATCGCCTTATTCTCTGTGTTCGGAGATACCCCTCCACAACCAATCTATTACAAAAACGCCGAGAAAGAGACGGATACCCATGCGCTCATAGCGTGGCAGGCGAAAGCCATTACGCTCGCCCTGCAGGAAGATTTGCCACCCTTTTCGCAGGAAAATCTGACCGAGGATTTCATCAGAGAAGTCATCAAGCTGAGCTACTACTCGCAAGGCCCTCAAATAGCGCAAGAGGCTTTGAATAAAAAAGGGATTCACTTGATTGTGCTCCCGCACCTCCCGCACACCTATCTGGACGGTGCCTGTTTTTCATCCCCAACGGGCCGCCCCATCATTGGCGTAACCCTGCGGCATGACCGGCTGGATAATTTCTGGTTCACCCTGGCGCACGAACTGGCGCACAGCTTCTTGCACCTGAGTCAGGATACCAGCGCAGCCTTTTTCGATGATACAGAATATTTCGTGTCTGAAACGGATGACCCGCAAGAAACCGAAGCTAATCACTTTGCCAGAGACATTCTCATCCCACCGGAAGCGTGGGAACAAGAGCGTACCCAGTTGCTGGAATCCAGCCAGAGTCAGCTTGTTCAAACATTCGCAGAACGAGTGGGCGTAGCTCCGGCGGTTATTGCGGGCAGGGTGCGCTGGGAAACTGAAAACTACACAAAGTTCGCTCAACTCCTGGGTTACAGACAAGTCCGCGAACAGTTTGCAGAGTATGATTGATCAAGAGTCTGCGTGAGGCGTGTCTCAACATGCTTTAGCATGTTTTCTGTACCAGCCCCCGAATTCATTCGGTGGGGCTTCGTGATGCGTGATCTGTTATCACGTTTCACGTCTCACGTTTTCACGTCTCACGTTTTCACGTTTCACGCTCCACGCTCCACCCTCCACGAGAATCTATGTCCCACACGGCACTGATCGACCTGACTTCATCTAAAATCAAAATCCACACAACCGAGCCAGCCCGCCTCGACAAGTGGCTGGGCGGGCGTGGGTTGGGGGCCTCGATCCTGTTCGACAACGTGGATGTCTCGACCCGCCCCCTTGATCCGGGTAACTATCTGATCTTCACTACCGGGCCGCTGAACGGCACTCTCTGGCCGACCTCGTCCCGCTACCATGTGACGTTCAAATCACCGGCCACCGGCGCGTATGGATACGCCAACGCGGGCGGCCATTTTGGGCCAGAACTGCGTTATGCCGGCTACGACGCCATTGTCATCACCGGTAAAGCCCTTGAGCCTGTGATAATCCAAATATTCGATGATGAAATTACGCTGCTCCCTGCTAAAGATTATTGGGGACACAGCACCTCATTCGTGGAAAAGTCGCTGCGCGAAGAATACGGCGGGCGCGTGGCCTCGATTGGGCAGGCTGGCGAGAACCTGGTCTACATGGCGGCTATCATCAACGATGGCGGCAGGGCGGCAGCCCGCAGTGGCCCCGGGGCGGTGATGGGCAGTAAAAATCTCAAAGCCCTGCACGTCCGCTCGGATCGAAAGAAAACTTCCTCCCCAATTGAGTTCGCTAAACTGGCAAAGGGACACTCTAAATATCTGCTCGACGACCCTAACTCGCGGCTCCTGCGAGAGCAGTCCACCCTGTTCCTCATGGCAATTAAAAATGCCATTGGCGATCTCCCCGCCAAGAATCATCAAACCGGCCAGGTTCCTTTCATCCGCAATCTGGACGCCGAAGCCTTCAGCCGCTATTGGACCAAGCGGCTGGGCTGCGCAATGTGTACGCTGCGCTGTTCGCGGCAGTCTGCATTGAAGACCGGCGGCAAGGATATCCAAATCGAAGGACCGGAATACGAAACCGCCGACGCCTTTGGCCCGATGTGCTGGAACGCGGATCCCGAAGTGGTCATCGAGACCAACTACCTGTGCAACGAATACGGCCTGGACACAATCTCCACCGGCGTGACAATTGCCTTTGCCCTGGAGTGCCACGAGAAAGGTTTGCTGGATCATCCCGATCATTCTCTGGAATGGGGGGATTCCGAAACCATACTGGGGCTGACCAGGGACATCGCCTTCCGAACCGGCCTGGGGGAGTTGCTCTCGAAGGGGGTGCTGCGGGCCGCGCGGGAGATAGGCAACGGCGCCGAGAAATATGCCATGCACGTCAAGGGACTCGAAATTCCCCGGCAAGAGCCGCGGATTGCAAAATCCTTCGGCCTGGGGCATGCCACCAGCAACCGGGGCGCCGACCACCTTTACGGGATGCCGGCCCTCGATTTGGCCGGAAACTGGGAGGTGGCCCGGAAACTCTTCCCAGAGGAAATTCTCACGGAATTGATGGAACTATCCAACGAAAAATACAAAGCAGATATTGTCATCTACGGGGAACATTTCTGTGCAGTGGTCGATTCTCTTGGCGTTTGCAAATTCAGCACAGCCGAGACTTACGCGCTAATGCCCGCAGACTTGGCCGTAGGTTTGCGGGCGTTGGGATACAATTTCACCGCAGAATCGCTGCTCGAAATTGGTGAAAGAATCGTAAATCTGGAAAGGCTGTTCAATCAGATGCACGGCTTTGGCAGAAAGGATGACACTCTGCCCCAGAGATTTACAACAGAACCGTTAGACGTGTACGAGTACGAAGCTGTCCCGGATTCGGACGAAGACCGCAGATCGGAATCCCCCATCGCGACCGGAATAATCCACGACTGGGATGCCATGCTCGACCGCTACTACGAATTACGCGGCTGGGATGAAAACGGCCATCCCCTGCCGCAGACCCTGACCCGCCTGGGGTTGTAATATCTGCCAAATTCCATTTTTGAACACTGAGCAAAGATATACAACAATACCCCAAGGGTAGGCTTCGCGAAGGGCACGAAGGAACACGAAGGGATTCTTAGGTTTTTCGTAACTACTCAGCCATGTCATACCGCAAGGGTATCCCTAGACACCAGGGACAGGTGTACCCGTTGGTATTGCGAAGCAGTGTTTCTCCGCTGAAGCAATCTCCGAGACCATGTTGGAGACTGCTTCGGGGAAAAAACGCCCCTCGCAGTGACAATTTTGGGGGAGGCTGAGTAGTTACGGTTTTCCTTTGTGGCCTTTTGTGCGCAGTGCCTGCACACTTGTCCCTTTGGGATAGGTATCCTTAGGGGTGAGTAGGCCAATCAACGAAAAAAGGGAAAAATATGCGTCTCGAAATCTCACCCGAAAAATGTACCGGCTGCCAGACCTGTGTGACCTTTTGCGCCCTGAAGCATGAAGGCGTAGCCAACCCCGAACTGGCTCGCATCCATATTTGGGAAGATCATTCCGAGGTCAGTTTTCTTCCCATTACCTGTGTGCTCTGCGACGATAAACCCTGCATAGCAGCCTGCCCGGAACTTGGCGCAATCGGCGTCAATGACCTGGGAGCCGTGGTCATTAACGAAGACCTGTGTACCGGGTGCAGCAAATGCGTACGCGCCTGCCAGATTGGAGCCATTCGACTTCATCTCCTGCCCGGCAGAGGGAAGTCGGGCAAAGCTGTGGTCTTGAAATGTGACCTCTGCGATGGCGACCCCTGGTGTGTGAAGGTGTGCGAGCCGGAAGCCATCACCATCCGCGACGACGATGGCGGGCAGGCAATGCACGCTACGCTGCTGGCAGAACTCGAACGGATTCCAGATCGCCGCATCCGCCCCCACAGAGGCAAACCAACTGACAACTCCGCGCAGGGATTCCACTACCAGGGCTACGCCGGGCAATATCTGCGAGTCGATTTGTCGTCCGGCGAAATCCAAAAGTTACCCCTGCCGGTCGAATGGGCTGAAAATTATCTCGGCGGCAATGGCATCGGCACAAAGATTCTTTGGGACGAAGTGCCCGCGTCCGTCGAGCCGCTAGCACCCGGCAACAAACTGATCCTCGCCACTGGCCCACTGTGCGGCTCGCCGGTGCCCAATTCAGGCCGGGTCGAGTTCATCGGCAAGTCGCCGCTGACAGGCATCTACGGCGATGCCAACGCGGGTGGGCATTTGGGGCCGGAATTGAAAATGGCGGGCTACGACCTGGTGATCTTCGAGGGCCGCTCGCCGGAGCCGGTTTATCTTTACATCAACGATGAACAGGTCGAACTCCGGCCAGCCGGACACCTTTGGGGGCTGGGAACTTTCGAAACGGAAACCCGCCTGCGCAACGAGACTAACCTGCCCCAGTTCAAAACCGCCATCATCGGCCCTGCCGGAGAGAATCTCGTGCGCTACGCCTGCATCCAGGTTACATCCCGCAGAAGCGCGGCCCGCTCAGGACTGGGGGCTGTCATGGGGTCGAAGAATCTCAAAGCCATTGCCGTGCGCGGCACGCGGGGTTTTCCCATCTCAAATCCCGAACTGACTCTCGATATAACTTTGAAATATCACCGCGCCATCAGAGAGAACGAATTCTTCCCGGGCGTTCACAAATTTGGCACTGCCGGCCTGGTCTCGCTGATGCACTTCATGGGACGCTTCCCGACCCAAAATCATCGCCTGGGCAGCTTCGAAGATTTCATCCCCATTTCGGCCGAGGCACTCCACGAGAATCACTTCGTGCGAGATATTGCCTGCAATAACTGCCCCGTGGGGTGCGACAAGGTTTACACTGTCACCGAGGGCGAGTTCGCCGGCAGCATGTCAACCAGCGTCGAATACGAAACCCTGAACTCGCTGGGGTCAAGAATCTGCAACTCGAACCTCCCTGCGTTGCTGAGGGGCAACGAATTGTGCGACGATTTGGGGCTGGACACGATTTCAGCCGGCAGCGCGATTGCCTTCGCCATGGAACTGGTCGAGAAAGGAATCCTGAAGCCGGAAGACTGCGATGGTCTCTCTCTTGAGTGGGGAAATTTCCACACCATGCTCGAACTGCTCGAGCGGATCACGTACCGCAAAGGCTACCTGGGCGATCTGTTGGCGGAAGGCGCCGCCTGGGCCGCGAAGAAGTTGGGCGGCGGTGCGGAACGGTACGCTATGCACGTCAAGGGGCAAGACATCCCGGCGCAGGATGGCCGCGCTCAGCAATCCATGGGTCTGGCCCACGTCACATCTTCCCGGGGCGCAGACCACCTCAAAGCCTTCCCCGTCATCGACGAAACCGGTTATCCGGGCGAGGCCGCCAGGCGATACGGTCAGGAACGCCTCCCCGAGATAGTCGATCCCCTGGCAATCAAACACAAGGCTTTTCTGGTGAAGGATGGGGAAGATTTCGGGGCAATCGTTGACTCCTGCGGAAACTGCAAATCCGGCGGCACTTTCGTGATGCCGGAAATCTACTGGCAGGAGCAATGCAACGCCCTGAACGCCGTCAACGGCATAACTCTCAGCGCCGTCGAGTTGAAGCACATAGGAGAGCGCATCTACAATTTGCAACGCTGCTACAACGCCCTCCACGGTATCGACAAATCTGATGATGTGCTGCCCTGGCGGATGACTAAAGTGCCTTCACCCTCTGGTAACGCCAAAGGCAGTGTCTGCCATATCTCGGAGATGCTGGCAGACTATTACGCCCTGCGTGATTGGGATCCTGAGAGCGGGTTGCCCAATGAGAGCAAACTGCATGACCTAGGCCTGGGTGCGGCCTGCTTGCGGGTGCGGGAGGCCCTTGCGTCCGGTGAAGCACAGAAGCAGCGCGCTCGTTTGGGCTGGGCTGCACCGTACACTGGCGAGGTGGTTGATTCGCTGTAACCTTGAATTGAATTTCAAGGCTGACACACGAAGTCCGTTCGAACGGACCGAGAAACTTACGGCGTGTCATTGCGAAGCAGCTTCACCGCTGAAGCAATCTCACACTTGTCAAGTATGAGATTGCTTCGTCTCTTCGTTCCTCGCAATGACAACCATGAAGTCTGGCCGCGTTGAGATTGGTAAAATGCAAAATGGCTGATCTTCGAACTCGACTATTCGACTGTGAACTACCCAACCCGCTGGTGCTGGCATCCGGGCCGCGCTCTTTCGCCGCCGTGGGTGTTTGGGAGGCCTACAAAGCTGGCGCCGGCGCAGTCGTCACCAAGACACTGCGTCCCACGCTGCCCGTCAACCCTACCCCGCATATCATCAAACCCTCATCCAGAGGTTTACGCAACACCCTCATCAATGCAGAGGAGTGGTCGGATATTTCCTGGAAGCAATGGGTTTACGAGGAAATCCCGGCCCTCGCAGGCCATCCGGGGGCGTTGATCGTCAGCGTCGGGCACACCGCGCAGGATGTCGAAAAGTTCATCGAGCCTGTGGCGTCAAGCGAAGGCGTCGATATCATCGAATGTGTCTCTTATTCAGCCGCCGCGATGGTTCCACTTGTCGCAGCTGTCAGGGCCAACACCGGCCTCCCCATTCTGGCCAAGCTGAGTTTCAATTGGGGTGCTGAATTGCTGCCCACCGCCGAAGCAGCCCTGGAATCAGGTTGCAGCGGATTCACCGCCATCGATTCGATTGGCCCAGCACTGCAAATCGACATCGAAACAGGCCGCCCGCTTTTGGCCAGCGCAGGGGGAAAAGGGTGGATGTCGGGCGCAGCCATCAAACCGTTGGTGATTTCTATCGTCGCCGATCTCAAGAAACGCTTTGGCAAGCCTGTCGTAGGCACAGGCGGCGTCTTCTCCGCTGAAGATATTATCGAAATGAGCATGGCCGGGGCTGACGCGGTTGGCGTGTGCTCGGCACCCATACTCTACGGCAACGAGTGGTTTGCCAAGACTCTGAGAAAATTAGATATCTGGCTTACGGAACACGATTATGCCACCCTGGAGGAGATCATTGGATCTGCCCTGCCCCACCTGTATCTCAATCAAATCTCAAGCGGTCTCGAATTTTATTTCGATCCGCTTCTTTGCACTCTCTGCCGGAGATGCGTGACCGTGTGTCCCTACAACGCTCGTCAACTCTCCGGGGACCTCCGTCATGATAAGAGCATAATCATGTCGCTCGACAGCGAAAAGTGCCGATCGTGCGGACTGTGTTCGTCCATCTGCACGCCGCGGGCGTTGACGAGTGAAATAATCCCGTAGCGCAAAAGCCTCACACAAATTGTGTCATTGCGAGCCGACGCTTTCCGGCGAAGCGATCTCCCTCTCGCCAAGGATGAGATTGCTTCGTCTCTCCGTTCCTACTAAGAAACTAAGGAATGAGAATTACCGCTCAGGCGGCACCCTGTAAATAACTTGCGCGTTTGTATCCTAACGCGAGCGCCGGTTGAGCCTGTCCTGAGCCTGTCGAAGGGTAGCGGAGGCACACGCTTTTCATGCCGTAGCGTATACCTATGCAGGCACTGCGCACCTGCACTGCGTGTGGCGCAAGTGTCGAAACCCAGCGGATTACAGCAAATTAGTCCATTTTCAAGCCCCGTTTGGTTTCGACACCGTACCTGCGTTCGGTGCAGGTGTACGGCTCTCCGTACCTCCGAGCCTACTCAACCGGCACTACACCTAAATTTAGAAATGGGAAAGTTATTTAAACCCCGTTCCTAAATGTCATGTCATCGCGAGCCGACGCTTTTCGGCGAAGCGATCTGCCGCTTGGTCAAGGAGGAGATTGCTTCAGCGGTAAAGCTGCTTCGCAATGACAGACGTGAAGTTTGGTTGCTGTGAAACCCGCGTCATGATAAACTGCATCTTAATCAATTAATCAACGTAACTACTCAGCCATCGTAAGAATAGAACGCGGATTTTACGGATTGAGCGGATTTACGCGGATTAAGAACAAAAATTCCGCGCAAATCCGTTAAATCCGCAAAATCCGTGTTCTATTTTTGTACATTTGGCTATAGCCTGAGTAGTTACTAATCAACAGGAGTGTGTGTAATGAGGCAGGCTGTCAAGCGGATTCCAGCTACACAAGTTAAAGTTCACCTGGGTCAAATCGTACAAGAAGTAGAGGCCACAAGCATACCGGTCATCATCCAAAATCGGGGTGAGGATCGGGCGGTCATCATCAGTTTGAGCGCTTTCCAAAGCCTCTGGCCCACAGATGAGACGGCTCGCAAGTCAGCGCGTGGACGGGTGCGGGCAGCTCTGCACACGGCTGGTTTGCTCAGCGAACCGACAACCCAAGAAACCGCTGAGGTGCAGGCATTCGAGACTCAACACCCTCCCGAAGACCAGGAACGTATTCTGGCCGAGTGGCGTGAGTTGGAGATTAGCCCTCCCCTCTCCGAGATCGTTCTCCGCAACCGCGAACAGGGGGTCTGAGTGCCGGTCTACTATCTGGATACGAGCGTGTTGGTCAAGTATTACGTCACTGAGCCGGGCAGCACCTGGGTGCGGCAGTTGGTTGATGAAGAGGAGAACATCCTGGTTAGTGCTGAGATAACAATCGCCGAGATCTCAGCAGCCCTGGCGGTCATCGCCAGAATAGGCCGCACCTCACCACGCCAGCGCGACGAGTTCTGGATGAAATTCAAGCGGGATTTGTCGAGACGCTATGAACTTCTGCCCACTCAGAGAACGATCATCAATCATGCCGCCGAGTTGTGCCAGCAGCACCCATTGCGGGGGTTCGATGCCGTGCATCTAGCCAGTGGTCTCCGCCTTCGGGAAACGTTAGCTCGCCAAACAGAAGAAGCCGCGGTGATCTACCTTGCGGGTGACGATTCTTTAGTCACCGCAGCCCAGGCTGAGGGCCTGATGGTAGATAATCCCCTCTGGCATACGGAAGTTGGGGGAGCACAGTAAAGCAATCACAGATTTACCCTGAAGGGCACGATGTCACGGATTGCACGGACACCGTGCCGGTACGGCGTAAAAGGCGTTAAAAATCAGTGACATCGTGCCCGAAGGGTAAATCGGTGAAATCCGTGGTTAAATAGGTTTGGAAAGTTGCCCTCCCCCAACTTGTAAATGCGCTCCTTCACGTCTCACGCTTCCCTCTCGTGGCTTACTTGCATGGTTGAACCTGCTTCAGCAGTTTTTTTATAGCAGCATCGAACACATGCACTTCCTGAAGAACGCCGGGATAGGTATTGCGTTTAGGTGCAAGTGTTCATTCGATGTGAGGTAAGGAAGTGGGGAGCAAAGTCGAAGTGTCCGCGGCCCATAAAATGGACTTCACGCCCGTTGTCAGTATAAAGATGACTTGTGCTTTCATATTGATTTGCGCCTGGTTCTTTTTGAGCGATAAGTGTTTTCCTTTTCCCATTCAGCCATTTCTACCAATGCATACATCAACCCTCGTTCTTCAGCAATAGCGAAGAACGCACCACCAGGCAATTCGTCAAATTCATCACGAAAATAGCAGGCATCCATGATTTCACGAGGATATTTTTTATAGTCACTGAATTTCACTTTTTTCTTCACTAATTTATCCCCTTTTGGCTGCAACACGGTAACCTAACGTTTTCATCAGCTGACGAGCGGGTTAGCTCCAAACCTTTCAACAACCATAACCAGAGTTGGCAAATCGTGTTGCGTACTCCCTTGGCGAAGCAAAGTCCGGTTCACGCGGGGGTGCGACCCGTTTGACCGAAACCCTGTCGCTAGGGGTATGGCATAACCTATCACCAGGAGACAGCGGGGGATGGTCAGCGAAGAAGGTGGCTTGGTCACCAACCAAGATGCTTAGTTCTTTGACAACTGAAGGTTCATATAGGTGCGATGATTGTATCATCAACCCCTATCCCTGAAGTGGACAGGTGCAAGCATTACCCTACGGCGGGCGACTGGT
>JBDRGC010000071.1:0-3874 GCA_043818215.1 Chloroflexota bacterium
AAATAACGCATTACTCTGAGAATCAAACATATGGATCAGCAGTTTCCGCGGATCCTCCTTGCGGATTTTGGCCATCTTTTCTACGATGATATCCAGTGCTTCTTCATAGGTGATTTCGACCCATCCCGGGTCTACGCCTATCCCCTTCTCCGGGTTAGTCCGCTTCAAGGGCTTGGTAATCCGGTTGGGGTTATAAAGATCTATGAGGCCAGCGTGACCTTTGCCACACATTTTACCGTAATCGTGAGGACTTTCAGGGTTGCCTTCCAGTTTTACTACCACACCGTCAACAACATGCGCCCGGATAGCACACGTATTCTGGCATACGTAGCAGACAGTATTCACCCATTTGTCTTCCTTCGGCGGCTTCAATGCTGCCATGGTTTCTGTGCCTCCCCTTTGACAACGCCCACAGTGCGGTAGGCTTCTTTATCCGACTAGAAACCGGCCGCCAAACTTGATGTCACCCGAACGCGCCGGTACGAGCCGGGAAATAGCATTGAAGAGCGTGGTCTTCCCCGCGCCATTCGGGGGCCGATTACCCCACAAAACTCACCGGCCTCCAATTTGAAACTCACTGAATCGAGTGCCACCAGGCCCCCAAAACAAACCGTCAGATCAGCTACATCCAGCACAGGTCACAGGCTCCACCCCCTGCGATTAAATCCGGCCAGGGAAGCCTGCAGCGCACTCGCAGGCTTCCCGCAACTCGCTCAGCGCTTCACGATGTCTCCGATAAGCTCCCACTTGGCGCCATCAAATCGCTGTATCTTCATGCTCTCGATCGGCCAGTAATCGGTTGGGGAAGTTTCGATCTCGATACCCGGAAGCAGCATCGGCAGCTTTAAACCACGGATGCTAGTGGCCTGCTTCAGCAAATTCTCGCGGGACAAATCATCGCCGGCTTTGCGGAGAACGTATTCCATCGTTTGCCCCTGGCCGTAGGACCACACGATAAACGGGTCCTCCGGCCGACCCTCAGGGAGAAATTTTTTCACAAACGCAGCATATTCCCTATATTCTTTAGTCTGCTGTTGGGCTGGATCACTGGGGTCACGAAGCCAAGCCGCCGTCATGATTCCAACCGAATTTTCGAGGCCCGCGGGCTTGAATACCTGTGACACGGAAGCCGATCCTGTATAAATGAATTGCATAGGCCGCCATCCAATCTCAGCGGCCTTTTTAATCGCTTGAATGGTAAACTTGGGACTCCCCACGTTGAAAAACACATCGGCCCCGGCGGATTTTAACTTAATGACCTGGGTGTCGACAGTCGGGTCAGTGAGCTCGTATGTCGCATCCGCGACGATTTTACCCTTTCCAGTTTCCCTAATGACGCTCTCGATGCCCCGCAGGAATTCCTTGCCAAGATCGTCATTTTGACGAAGAATTCCGATCTTTGCGTTCGGATCTGTACTGAGTGCGTGTTTCGTGTAAACTAGCGCTTCGATTTCGTAAGCGGGCGACCACCCGATCGTCCAAGGATAGTTCTTTGGGTCAGCCAAACGACTGGAACCCGCTGTTACGAACAACTGCGGGATCTTCCGATCGTTCATGTATGGCTGGATGGCAAGATTAACCGCATTGCCGCCGGTAGCAAAGATCGCCAATACCCCGTCCTGCTCAACCAGTTTTCGCGTCTGCTCCAAGGCCTTTGGCGGTGAATACGCATCATCGTAGCTCAAAAACGTCACTTTTCTTCCGTTGATTCCACCCTCGTCGTTGATCTTTGCGAAATAGGCACTATGCGTCTTCCCGAAAATACCCCAAATCGCCGCCGGGCCGCTGTAGGGCATAGATTGGCCCAATTTGATCTCGTTTTTCTCAGCACGAACACCTGCACTTAGCAGTGTAATGGCGGCTACAAGACTGCAAAGCGCGTACTTTGACATTTTGTACTTTGACATTTTGGCCATTTCACACCTCCTGAGTTGTTATTTGGTTTTGGTTTGCAGTTCTACCGATACGACATACATCAGAGTACAGTGCGGCTGCGCAGATGCTCTGATGCGCCTTAAGGCTTGCCCACCCATATGTGCGTGCAAGGTTTCTGCTTCGGGAGATCAACAGTCGAGCAGGTATGCGCTCACCAACAACTGTCTGCCGCATGTGAATTACGCCCACGCCCTTTTCCGAAGCTGGCTCAAGCTTTCAAATTCCGACTCCTCGATGGGCGAAATTATCGACCTTTCCCATAACCAACTTCCACAGCCGCCCTGGCTATCCGAGCGAAAAGCGTGGTGAGAACTCCAGCAATACCGTTGGGCGCAACAGCGATCACGGCGAGCAGAACACCCCCGTAGACGGCCCAGGGGGCGGCCTTCGAAATGCTGTCCGCGAGGTTGGGGATAAATTGAATAAATATGGCTCCAAACATGGCACCTAGCAATGAGTGAACTCCACCGACCACCGCCCCCACCAACAACGTGAATGACAGAAAAATACTGAAGGTGTCCGCCGCAACGAACTGAGTCAGCACGACACCCAGTGCACCAGAGATCCCAGCGTACATGGCACATACACCGAAAGCCGCATTGTTGCTCGACAATCGGTCAACCCCATTGACCTCGGCGGCAACCCGATGGTCTCGCAAAGCGCGCCAAGCAAGGGATAGCCGGCTGTCGCTGATCCCAACTGCTATCAGATAGCTGACCAGGCCCCAGAAGGCTATGAATAGAAATAACCACTCATCAACAGACAGGATGCCCGGCAGCGGGGATTGTGGCCGGCTTAGGAGCAGCCCCATGTACCCACCTGTCACAGGCTGCACCCACTTAAACTTGATGACTTGCGGAAATGTGAGCCCAAGGGCAAATGTAGCCAGGGCGAGATAAAGACCTTCAAGTCGAAGCGCTGGGTAGCCAAACAAATATCCAATGAAAAAGGAGGCAATTCCAGCCAAGGGCACCGAGAGCCAATAAGGTAAGCCGAGCTTCTCCATCGCGATCGCGCATACATATGCACCGAAACCAACAAATGCGCCATGCCCCAGCGATATCTGTCCACTATGCCCGGTAAGAATAACAAGTCCCGTAATCGCAATAAAGTTGACCACAATGGCTGACGAAACAAACAAGTAGTACTGCGAAAACAAAAGAAGGGCTGCCCCCACCAAAACGCACCAGATCAGAACTGCCCTTCCCACGGTTCGCCAAGCACGTCCGCTCGCCGACACGTGTACGTATCCGGATTCTATTTTCATACTCTCACCGTAACGCGACGTCCGAAAAGCCCCTCTGGTTTTAGCACCAACACACTAACTATTAAAAAGAAAGCAACTGTCAATTTGATTTCGGTACCCACCACATAAGCGCCCATCAGGTTCTCAAACACCCCGACCAGTACCGAGCCTGCCGCAGCTCCCCAGGGGTTCGAAATTCCACCAAGGAGGGCACCGGCAAAGGCGTAACACAATACGCCGAGCATCATATGAGGCTCTAGATAGAGCGCTGGCGCAGCAAGAATAGCCGACATGCTGCCGATGACGGCTGCAAAGCCCCACCCGAGAGCGAGCATCAGCCCAACGTTGATCCCCGCCAGGCGACTCGAGGTCGGCGCTACCGCAACCGCCCGCATCGCCAAACCTAACTTAGTAAAACGGAAAAACGCGTATACAGCAGTCATCAGAAACACTACGGTAAGCAACGTTCCGATAATGTGCCCGCTGATCCCAAGGGAACTAAGGGCCAGTCTTTCGAAAGGGGAAGGAAACTCCTTAGGGACATACCCGAACACCGCGCAGCCAATGCTGCTGAACAGCATAAACAGCCCAATGTATCCTATAACTACGACGAAATGAGATGCCTTTGCGAGCTTTGAGATGACCACAACCTGAACGAGCACCCCAAATACAAAGGACGCAACTAGGGTGAAT
>JBDRGC010000072.1:0-2747 GCA_043818215.1 Chloroflexota bacterium
GTTAGTGATAATCCCCGGCGGTGGGGGATCACGCCCCGAGACGCGGATCAGAAAATCTGGCTGGCGCGTGGATTGGTGATTCACTGCCAAATTAGTGATATGCTCTGGTACCTGAAAATCCGCGTATTTGGAGAAGACGGAAAACCTATCCGGGGTGACAGTAAATATGGCAAGTACAGCCAGCCTGCGGGTGGAAAGGGGGCCTTGTTTGGGGCTGATAAGCTCACCCACAAGTCGGGATTATTGCTGGCCGAGTCCGAACTCGATGCGCTGCTGGCCTGGCAAGAAGGGCGTGATTTATTGGATGTAGCCACCCTGGGTGGCGCTGGTAAATATTTGAACAGCCGCTGGATTCCCCGCCTGCTGCCGTATCCCAGGATATTCCTGGCCTACGACCAGGACAAAGCCGGGCGGCAAGGGGCGCAAAAACTGTCAGGTTTGAGCCAGCGGTTAGTCATCTCGCCGCCGCCGGTGGGGGATTTGTGCGACTTTCATCGGGAGGGTGGGGATTTGCGGGAAATGATGGCGCGGATGCACGATAATAATATTCCTGCAAAGTGTCAATAAGCATCGCCTTATTGACACCAGTGTGCTATAATGACAATTACCTTAAGAGTTATTGACTCTTTCCTATGGAACATTGACCACATGAACCCTACAGACTTTTCTCCCAACACTCCCGGAAACCTGATTCGTACTCGAAGCGGATATTGGGCTTTCGTGCCAAATCCCCTCCCTCCAAAAATTGATTGGTCTGCTGACCTGATCTCATTGCTCTCAGAAGCTGACCGGGCATTGACGCAGTTGGGCGAAGTCGGACAAGCGTTTCAGGCTTCCCATATTATGGTGAAGCCGTTTGTGCGTCAAGAAGCAGTACTCTCATCTCGCATTGAGGGCACGCGCACATCTCTGGAAGAATTGTATACCTACGAAGCTGCGCACTTGTCTTTCCTTGAGTCGAGGGCGGATGCGCATAAAGTACACAATTATGTGAGTGCTTTGGAATATGGGCTTGGACGACTGACAACTTTACCAGTCAGCCTGCGGTTGATTCGCGAGCTTCACCAACGATTGATGCAGGGCGTCCGCGGGGAACACTGGACACCGGGAGAATTCCGCCGCAGTCAAAATTGGATTGGCCCTCCAGGCGCTACGATTGAAACAGCGACTTACGTGCCACCACCTGTTGATGAGATGCATACCGCTTTGGATCAATTCGAGAAATATATTCACGAGCCTCCAAAGTTACCCCCACTGGTTCGTCTTGGGCTGATCCATTACCAATTCGAATCTATTCATCCTTTTTTGGATGGAAACGGACGGGTAGGACGATTGTTGACAACCCTATTGCTTTGCGAATGGGATTTGCTGCTCCAACCGTTTCTCTATCTGAGCGCATACTTCGAGGCCCAACGGAGCCAGTATTATCGCCACTTAATGGCTGTCAGCCAGCATGGAGACTGGGACGGTTGGCTGCGCTTTTTCCTGATGGGTGTACGGGATCAATCCCGCGAATCCAGGGAACGGGTGATGGCTCTGAATGCACTTCGTGTGAGTTACCAGCGACAGTTACAGGACGAGCGCGCAGTTGAGCAATTAATGCGGGTGATTGACTTCCTGTTCGGCCAGCCGATCGCTACCATACGCCAAATAGAGACCGGCATCAAGGCCAGTGATTACAAGGTTGCCCAGCGTTATGTGGAAAAACTAGAACAACACGGCATCTTGCGTGAGATTACTGGCAAAGCCCGCAACCGGGTCTATCGGGCTGATAAGATATTGAACACAATCAAAGTGTAGCAACAGTGATGAACACCGGCACAGCAAGTATGTAGGAAAGCGAGGAAATACATGACGATTTGGTTTACAGCTGACACCCATTTTGGACATGTCAATATCATCCGGTATTGCAACCGCCCTTGCGCTTCTGTTACCGAGATGGATGACATGCTGATTGAGAACTGGAATCAGGCTGTTCGCCCGGATGACCATATTTATCATTTGGGGGATTTTACAATGGGTGGGCGAGACCGGGCCGCTCATTACTTCTCTTGTCTCAACGGGGCGATCTCGATAGTCCCCGGTGGGCATGACAAGCGGTGGCTATGTAAGGGGGAGTATCGATCCAAGTCGGGTCATCCTGTCACAATCCTGCTGCCCTTGCACACGCTCAAGTTATCTATCCCTGACATTGCGCAGCCTCAACTGGTGGTGTTGTGCCATTATGCAATGCGTGTATGGAATCACTCGCATTACGGCAGTTGGCATTTATACGGCCATTCTCACGGCAATCTTCCACCGCTCCAAAACAGTCTGGATGTAGGCGTGGACTGCTGGGATTACTATCCGCTGTCACTGAAGCGAGTGGCTGAAGAGATTGGCAAGTCCGGCGCGTGCCCTGCCACACCAGTGCCATAGCACAGATAATCTGGAAGTGATCAGGGGATGCTTTATTCTTAGCCAGCGAGGACAAATGACAAGCTAGAAGACCATCCAGCAGGCAGTTTCTCGCTTTGCAAAGAAAGCCGGTCTGAAGGGCGTCACTCCTAACACCCTGCGGCACACTTTTGCCAAGTCGCTGATGGACCGTGGCGTGAGCCTGGAAAAAGTCGCCGCGCTTTGGGGCACAGCAACCTGAACACAACGCAGATCTACATCACGCCGGGGGAGAAGGATTTGGAGTATGCGTGGGGATGTTGGAGCGAAGCAGAAATTTATCGGAAATTGAGTACAATTCAGGTATGGGT
>JBDRGC010000073.1:0-13334 GCA_043818215.1 Chloroflexota bacterium
GGTCTACTGATCCCTGGTTTCCTGGTCTACTGGTTTCCTGCCTCTATTCATGTCTCAAGGCTTCAATCGGGTCTAATTGTGCGGCCTTATTGGCCGGGTAATAGCCGAAGAAGATGCCCACCGCGGCCGCAGAACTGAAGGCCAGCATGATGGACGCCGGAACAATCACGGTGCGCATTTCGGCTAACTGCCCAAATAGGTAGGAACCTCCAATGCCGGTAGCGACGCCGATCAAACCTCCGACCAGGGAAAGCAGCAGAGCCTCCGTGAGGAATTGCCAGCGGATATCAGCGGGACTGGCCCCGATGGCCTGGCGGATACCGATCTCGCGCGTCCGCTCGGTGACGCTGACCATCATGATATTCATAATGCCGATGCCGCCGACCAACAGAGAGACCGCGGCCACCCAGGCCAGCAGGTTGCGGAAGGCCTCCGTGGTTGCTTCTTGGGTGCTGATCAAATCCTGCTGGGTAGTAACCACAAAATCGGGTTCTTCCAGGCTGACATCATGACGTTTTGCCAGCAACAGTTCAATCTGGCAGATGACCTCTTCCTGGTCGACTCCTTCGGCAAGCTCCACATAAATCAGCCGGACGCGGTCGCCCATCATTCGGGCAAATTGATTATTGGTGAATTTCTGGAAGATAACCGTAATTGGCATGTAGGCCCGGGAGTCGTAATCGACTTCACCGACCAGCCCTTTCTCTTCAAATACGCCGACGACGGTAAACTTTGTGTTCCCAATGGACACAACTTGGCCCACGGGTGGCGCATCCCCAAATAATTCTTCAGCCAAACTGGAACCCAGGACAACGACCTTGGCTTTTCGGTCCATCTCCGTCTGGTTGAAATATCGTCCCTCCGCGATTTCCACATCCCTTACAGATGGAAATCCCTGTGTGGAACCCAAAATGGATACGCCATCCAAAGTGACGTTACCGGCCTTAACGGTTTCGCTGCTCTGTTGCTCAACAACCACAGCCTGGACACCGTTGACTTCTTCTTCTATGGCCGTGGCGTCATCAAATACCAAGCCACCTTCCATACCGCCACCACCAGCGCCACCACGGCTAAAGCTGGCTTGAACGAAAACCAAATTGGTTCCCAACTCTGTAATCTGTTCTTCGATGGTTTTTTCTGTACCGGTACTGACAGCGATCATAATGATCACCGCCGAGACACCGATGATAACGCCCAGCATGGTGAGCAGAGAGCGCAGTTTATTACGAGCCAGTCCCTGCCAAGCGATTTTGATGATTTTTTGTGGTTTCATGGTTTTTCTCGTGAGTCAGTAGATCAGTAAATCAGGGATCAGGGATCGGGTGAGCTGATTTACTGATTCCTGGTTTCCTGATCTACTGATCCCTGGTTTCCTGATCTACTGATCCCTGATTTCCTGGTTTCCTGATTGCCATTCAGCTTATCCATATCAATTCGCCCATCCAGGAAGCGGATCACCCGTTGAGCATAAGCCGCGATCTCATCCTCGTGGGTCACCATGACAATGGTACTGCCTTGTTGGTGAAGTCTGGTAAGTAATACCATAATCTCGTTACCCGATTTCGAATCCAGGTTTCCGGTAGGTTCATCGGCCAGGATGAGTACCGGGTCATTGACGATAGCGCGGGCAATTGCCACTCTTTGGGCTTGCCCGCCGGAGAGTTCCTGGGGTTGGTGTTCTACCCGGTCCGCTAAACCCACATCATCTAAGGCTGCTAAGGCTTTTTCTTTTTGCTCGGCATCACTCAACTGCCCATTGCGGTTGTACAACATGGGAAGCATCACATTCTCTAAGGCTGAGGTGCGCGCCAGGAGGTTGTAACTCTGAAAGACGAAACCAATCCGTTCGTTGCGTATGATGGCCAACTGGGTTTTGTCCAGGTCGCTGACATCTTCTCCCGCCAGGAAATACTGGCCGGATGTCGGGCGGTCGAGGCAGCCGAGAATGTTCATCAGTGTGCTTTTCCCGGAACCGGAAGAGCCCATAATGGCGACGAACTCATTCTCTTTGATTTTCAGGCTGACCCCATCTAATGCTCGGACCTGGGCATCGCCCATACCATAGACCTTGGTAATGTCGTTGGTCTTAATAATTTCTTGTTTGCTCATCATTTTTTCCTGTAAATTCAGATTATTCAACATCTCCGATTACAACAACTTCACCCGCGGCTATGCCCTCTAAAATTTCGGCAGAGGTAAAGTCCATCAGGCCTACCAAAACTGGTCTGAGTTGGGGTTGGTCGTTCTCCATGACATATACGCCATATTCCTCAGGATTGATCTCCCGTAATGCTTCGATGGGGATCAAGACCGCGTTTTCAGTCTGGCCCCCGATAACGTCCACAGAAGCGCTCAACCCAATTGGCAACGAAATCGGTTTTGCATAAGAAGCATCATCCAGCCGGACAAGTGCCCGGATAGCCTGGACCCTGTTTTCTGTTACCAGACCTGGGTTGATATCCACGATGGTTCCGGTGAAGGTATCATCTGGCAGTGCATCAAAAATAACCTCGACAGGGTTACCGAGTTGAACTTTATCCAGATCCGTTTCATCAATGAAAATTTCCAAACGGGGCTGGTCCATATTTGCGATAGAGATCAGGGTTCCTGTTCCAATCCGTTCTCCAACATCCGCATGGATGGATAAGACAGTGCCATCAACCGGCGCGATTAGTTCCACAATCGTCTGCTGCTGCTGGGCTACCTGCAATTCAAGTTGAGCTATCTCTAATTCAGCCTCTGCCAATGCAATGTCATTTGGATCAGGTCCGTCTTTGAGACGCTCCCATTCGGCCTGCGTTTCCCCAAGTTTGGATTCTGCCAGAGCGACATCACTGGGAGCTGGTCCATCCTGGATATTTTCCAACGTTTGTTGATCAGCCACTAATTGGGCTTGGGCTGTCTCCAATCTTGCCTCGGCAACCGCTAAATCCAGAGGGTCGGCGGGATCATCCATTGATGTGTATTTGTATTCCCCGTTTTCAACCTCAATTTGCTGTTGAATAAGTTGTACATTTAATCTATGTAACTGACCCACTAAGCGATCTTTTATATCTTCATTGGGCGCTATTTTAATCTGATACTCCAATTTTTCGACCTGCTCTTGTAAGTCTGCCAGATCTTCTTCTTTGAATAACAAGCTGGCATAGGCAATCTCAATTGCATCATCAGAGGGCGATGAATTGAGAATATACAAGTCCATCTCAGCATTCTCAACAGCTTGTTCAGTATTTACCAAATCTCGTAGAGCAGAAGCCTGCTCAGGAGCTACATTCAACAGATCATCCAATGCTTGTTGAGCTTCTTCAACTGTTTTCAAAGCTTGAGCAGACTCAATCTCGGCGTTGGTGTAGATATCATTCAGAGCCTGTTCAGCCTTGATAACAGCTAATTTTGCATTAGCGAGATCTGCGGTGATTTGTACGGGAGTTTTATTGGTTTTCAGCCTTGCCAATACCTCACCGGCAGCGACTTTTTCACCAATACTCACAAGAATATCCATCAAGACACCATTTTCATCGAAACTCAAAGCTGCTTCCGTGGCAGGGACAACTTGCCCAGTACCACTCGCCAGGATCGATAGGTCACCCAGTCGAGCAACTGCTGTTTCAAACTCAGCTTCACCTGATTCGATTTCCTGCCTTGTTTCACTCGGGCTCACCAGGTAATAACTCACCGCGCCAGCAACGACAGCCAGGAAGATGAGAGCAACCCACATTACGCTTTTCCGTTTCACGACTTTTGTTCTCCTGTTTTTTGGATTACTCAGTCTCGACGATCCCGGTTGTGACGACCTCACCGGCATCCAGACCAGTGATAATCTCTGCCGAGGTAAAATCCATCAAGCCAACGGTCACAATCCGCAGTTTCGGTTCGCCATCTTCAACAACAAATACGGCATACTCACCCGGACTTAGCTCAAGTAAAGCTTCCACTGGAACAAGAACTGCACCTTCGGCTCGTCCACCAATTACATCTACAGATGCGTTGAGGCCTACCGGCAAGTTTTGGGGCTTGGCAAAAGAATCAGCATCCAGCATTGCCAATACTCGAACAACCTGAACATTAGACACATTTTGCAGGCTTGGGTCCACCTCGATAATATGGCCGATATAGACATCATCCGGCAGGGCGTCGAAGATAACTTCGACTTCAAAATTTATCCCGACTTTGTTTAGATCGGTCTCATCCAAGTAAACTTCCAACACCGGCTGGCTCAAATCAGCCAACGTAATGATAGCGCTGGTGCCTACTTTTTCGCCGACACTGACACTGATATCCATAATGGTGCCGTCCAGCGGAGCAACCAGCTCAACGATGGCCTGTTCTTCGAGGGCCAGAGCCAGATTGGCTTCTGCGTTTGCGAGCTGGGCTTCCGTCAAAGCAATATCTGCGGGGTCAGCGCCATCCTTCAAGATCTCCCATTCTGCCTGAGCAACTTTTAGCTGCGCTTCTGCCAGGGCGACCTCACCCGGTGTTGGGCCATCCTTGATGCGATTCCATTCTTTTTGCGCTTCGGCCAATTGTGCCTGCGCCGCCAGCAGGTCTGCATCAGTAAGCGCCTTGTCTAAATCGCTACCGGTGCTGGTTACATAGTTGTAATTGCGAAGCGCGCTATCGTAGGCTGCCTGAACCGAGGAGAGTTGGAGTTGTGCATTGGCCTTATCCAGATTGCCATCGGGTTTATCCGCATAAATTTCAAATCGTTCTTTGGCGTCTTTGAGTTGGTCTTCGGCCAAAACCAATTCGGAGTATGCAGAATCGATGGTGAACTGGTTGGCTGTGGTGCGTACATTGTTATAGTATCGTTGTGCTTCAGCAAGAGCCTCTTCCGCCTCTGCAATGGCTTGTAAGGCCTGTGCTTGCCGGAGATCGACATTCGACAGGTCTTCAAGGTCCCGTTCTGCATCTTCGACAGCCTGCAAAGTCAGGGCTGCCTCCATATCTGCCGAAGCGTAGATTTCATCCAGGGCCTGTTGGGCATTCAGAAGATTCAGTTCGGCCTGTGCCATGGATAATGCAATCTCCGCCTCAGACTGACCTGTATCCAGACGTGCAATGACTTCACCTACCTTTACTTTATCACCCACATTGACAAGGATTTCAATCAATGTGCCACTTTCATCAAATCCCACACCGATCTCTGAGGCGGGGACTACAGATCCCGCGCCGCTGGCGAAAACGGTCAGGTTACCACGACGGGCGACTGCGGTCTGGACGGTGGGCGTTTCAGCTTCCGTGTTGGTTGACCGGTAAAAGTTGCTGTAATAATAATATCCCCCACCGATAATTACGATAACGAAGAACAATATGATCCAGAGTTTTTTGTTTTGAAACATAGCGATATTCTCTCCAATGGTCAGGTACTAATCAGTTGTTTCTTTGTATAAGGAGCAAGAAAAATAACCACTAAGGGCACGAAGGAACACTAAGGTTTTCGGGGTACAGGTGTGTGAACCTTTGTGTCCAGGGAGCCTGTCGAAGGGCTTGTCCGGGTCAGGTGTCAGGGAGGAGGTAGATTCCTGGTTCCTAGTCCCTGGTTCCTGGCCCCTAGTCCCTCAATCACCTGTTCTCCGGGCAGATGTGATTTTTGCCAGGCACGAATAGGTCGATTAACAGCCTGAAGTATAAAACGATTTTATGAATATGGGGTAGAGAAGTTATGAAGAATGTGTGAAGATGGACGGAGTGAAAAACTAACATCTGGAAATATTCCATAGTGAATACTCTGCCCGCTTTCTCCTTGACAACTCTTCCACCCTTGGGGTATAACCCCGCCCAATAACAAAACAAGTAAAGACTGTGAAGAGGACGAGTACGCGTCGAAACGAGGGCACAGAGAGCCAGGAACCAGTGAGAGCCTGACCCGCACGCCAACGCCGAATGGACCTCAGAGTTGCAGGGTGAAAGACTGTTAGTCTAGTAGTCTGAAAGTCGAGTAGCCTGCGCCGGAATTGCCACCGTTATCAAGGCACTGGTCTCGTGGTCGAATAGTCAAATAGTAGAGCAGTCATATCGTCAAGTAGTCAGGTACCTAATGCATGTGCCTGACCGCCGGCTGTAGGACTACCAGACTATTCACTATCGGACTAAGTCAAAGTGAGGCTGGCCTCGCGACAATCCCCGTCGTGCATCACAGACGGGTTTTTTTTAATATGGATTGTCAGGTCAACCTAACCTGGGTGGCACCGCGGGAGTCATAAAGGCCCTCGTCCCTGTATGGGATGAGGGCTTTTTTTATTGGCCTCAAGGTGCGACGCACTTTCTGATGTGGCGAGACGCCTTTTGAAACCCGGAAATTGCTCTAAATCCTAAGTGCGTCGCACCTGATTCTAGTCAACTACGTCAATCCTGTTTATTCAGGCGCAAGGAGCAAACCATGCCTAAAAAACGCATACTCACCGGAGACCGCCCCACGGGCAGACTTCACCTGGGGCACTATATCGGTAGTCTGCTGAACCGCGTCGCCGCGCAAGATGATTATGAGTGTTTCTTCATTCTCGCAGACCTGCACACTCTAACCACTCACCCGCATAAGGCACGCATCGCTGAACTGGGCGAGAATATCCGCCAGACCGTGCTTGACTACCTGGCCGTGGGAATCGACCCGGACAAATCCACCATCTTCGTGCAGAGCGCCATCCCTGAGATTTTCGAACTCAACACCCTGTTGGGAATGTTAGCCAACGTGCCACGGTTGGAGCGCATCCCATCCCTGAAAGAAATGGCAAAATCCGCCAACCTGAAAACTATCCCTTTCGGACTGCTGGGCTACCCCGTGCTCATGGCTGCTGACATCCTGCTGCCGCGCGCTCACCTGGTCCCCGTGGGCGCTGACAATCGAGCCAATGTCGAGTTGGCCCGCGAGCTGGCCCGGCGTTTCAATCACATGTACGGCCATGTCTTTCCTATCCCTGAGCTGCTGGAGGAACAAACTCTGATCGGCACCGATGGGCAGGCCAAGATGAGCAAGAGCCTCGACAACGCTATCTTCCTTTCTGACGACGCCCAAACCGTGGAGCGCAAAGTGATGGGCATGTTCACCGACCCCAACCGCATAACCGCAGATAAGCCCGGACGGGTGGAGGGCAACCCAATCTTCATTTATCACGAGGCCTTCAATCCAAACCGCGCAGAAGTGGCAGACCTTACAGCTCGTTACAAGAAGGGAAAAGTTGGGGATGTTGAAGTCAAGAGGAAATTGGCCCTTGCGCTCAACGCAATGCTGAATCCCATCAGGGAGCGACGGACTCAATTCGAGGGTGATCCCCATCTAGTCGATGATATCCTGGCCCAGGGCGCTCACGACATGCATATCGAAGCCCGGGAGACCATCCGGCTTGTGCGCGCAGCCATGGGAATATCCAGGTACGTTTATAAGGAGGTGAAACCCAGCGATATATACGAAAAACATCAATCCCGGCCCGTTCAGGGCCTCGCTTTTATGTGAGGCATGATGCGTGGAGGGTGGAGGCGTAAAACGTGAAACGTGAGTTACACTTCATGCCTCATGCCCCCGCCCCCCCCGCCCCCTTGCACCCTTGCCCCCACGCACCACTCATCAACCACCTACCCCTAAGGAGAACAAAATGTCTCAAACCAAATTCCTGCTTAACGAAACAGACTTGCCGAAGACCTGGTACAACATCAACGCCGATGTGCCGGTTCCGCCCTCGCCAGTGCTGCATCCTGGCACCAAAGAGCCGGTTACGCCTGAATTCCTATCCGTGTTGTTCCCCATGGAACTCATCTTGCAGGAAGTCAGCACCGACCGCTTCATCGACATACCCAAAGAAGTGCGAGAGATCTACAAACTCTGGCGGCCCACTCCCCTTATCCGTGCCCGTCGTTTGGAGAAAGCCCTGAGAACCCCGGCGCATATCTACTTCAAGCACGAGGGTGTTTCTCCGTCTGGCAGCCACAAGCCAAACACCGCCGTTGCCCAGGCCTACTACAATAAAGCTGCCGGGGTCAAAGCTCTGACCACTGAAACCGGTGCCGGTCAATGGGGTTCTGCGCTCGCGTTGGCGTGTAACTTCTTCGATCTTGCTCTGGAAGTGTATATGGTCAAGATTTCATACCAGCAAAAGCCCTACCGCCGTGTGATGATGCAAATCCACGGGGCTGAAGTGTTCGCCAGCCCCACAGACCGCACCCAATATGGACGCTCCGTATTGGCTGAGTATCCCGACACACCTGGCTCGTTGGGGATTGCTATCTCCGAGGCCGTAGAAACCGCGGCAACCTCGGGCGGAACAAAGAAATACAGCCTGGGGTCGGTGCTCAATCATGTTCTACTGCACCAAACTGTGGTCGGTGAGGAAGCCATCAAGCAGATGGATTTGGCGGGCGAATACCCCGACGTGGTGATTGGCTGCGTAGGCGGCGGCTCGAATTATGCCGGCCTGGCTTATCCCTTCCTGCGGGACAAGCTGCGCAACGGTGGCAATACTCGCTTTGTGGCTGTGGAACCCACTGCAACCCCAACGCTCACAAAAGGGCCCTACGCGTATGATTACGGAGATACCGCCAAAATGGCCCCCATCGTTAAAATGTTCACCCTGGGGCACGATTTCGTACCTCCACCCATCCATGCTGGCGGCTTGCGCTACCACGGTATGGCTCCCAGCCTTAGCGCGCTCTACGATGCCGGTTACATAGAAGCCGTAGCTGTACCCCAATTGACGACATTCGCGGCGGCAATGTTGTTTGCCAACAGCGAAGGGATCATACCTGCGCCCGAGACCGCTCATGCCGTGCGCGTCGCCATAGACGAAGCCCTGGATGCCAAAGAGAAAGGCGAAGAGAGGGTTATCCTTTTCAACTTCTCAGGCCACGGGCACTTCGACATGGCAGCTTATCAAGCATACCTGGGAGGTGGGTTAGTTGATTACGAACACCCCGCTGAAGCTATTCAGGCCGCCCTGGAGAAATTGCCCCAGGTTGGGAATGTGGAGAGTAGAGGGTAGAGGGTGGAGGGGGGAAGGTGGAGGGTGGAGGGTGGAGGGTGGGAAAATCCGCTCCCCGCTCCCCGCTCCCTGCTTCCCGCTTCACGGTCTCAAATCCCGATAAGCAAACAGAATTTGCCACACCCGTAGTGCGGCTTCGATTTGGATGCGCAAAGACATTTTCGATTGCCCCCAACGCCGGTCGGCGAAGTAGATTGGCACCTCCAGAAACGTGAAACTAAGCCGGGTAGCAATGTAGGTCATTTCGATCTGGAAGGCATACCCATTGGATCTCACTCGTTCCAGAGGCATTCCCAACAATGTGTCTCGCTTCCAAACACGGAATCCCCCCGTGGTATCTCTCACCCTCAATCCTAGAATTTTGCGGGCATAGAAATTGCCAAAGCTAGAAAGCCCCTTCCGCCAGAGAGGCCAGCGCTCGTCTACACAGCCTCTGGCAACGTAGCGCGAACCAATGACCATGTCGCATGTTTGCAAAGCAGCTAACATCTCCACCAATTTCTCCGGCGGATGGGAGAGGTCGGCATCCATTTGAGCTACAGCCTCGGCGCCATCATCCAAAGCCTGCCGGAAACCCTGAATGTAGGCAGTGCCCAGCCCCAATTTGCCAGACCGGTGTATCACGGACAACCTTCCGGGGTAGAGATCCTTCAAGGATTCGGCTATATCCCCGGTACCATCAGGGCTGCCATCGTCAACCACGATCAATTTCAGGCCAGTCAGAGGGAGATCAAAAAGTGCAGATGCCACCACGGGCAAACTCTCTGCTTCGTTGTATGTTGGGACTACAACTGTTAATTGCATGTTTTAACCAATGTTGGGATGGCTAATAATGTGCCATCCCAACAGTCACGCTTTAGACAATGTGGTTGTATGCCGCATTATGAATGCTACGTGAGACATGAAGCCTCAGTGCGGCATTGCCAATAATCGTATAGAAAAAGAAAGGAGGGTGATACCAAAAATCAACAGCGTTGCTTGAATAGAGCTGTCTTTAAATTATCTATATCTTCGAAAGGCCCTTGGGGCGGCAACAGATTGCTCATCTGCAAAGCGAGGCGAGCACGCGGTTCCTGCGATATTTCACGATCTCTGAGGGGATAGAAGTAATCAAGTGACTGTTCCAACCGGGTTTGTATCCGTTCTTTCAGATTGGATATTGTATCAAGTCGTGTAACCACAACAAAATCGGTTGCGCTGAGATGTCCCACGAAATCGCTTGCATTTCCAATATTCCGTACTGCGTTGTGAACCATCAAACTCACTGCGCGTATAACATCGTCAGAAGCGACAAAACCATAATCTTCACGGAAGCCATCCAGATTTTTCAACGAGACCAATAATAAAGCCCAATCACTGCTCCCCAAACAATCCGTCAAACGCTCATCTACCAAAACGCCTTCTGGGAAACCAGTTACAGGATTATTAATGGCTCCTTGTGTCGAACGTCTGAGGGCATTCCGGACGCGCAAACGAAGTTCTTGAATATCAAAAGGCTTGGTGATGTAATCATCAGCGCCAAGTTCTAACCCCTGCAAACGGTCAGACTGGGCTCGTTTTTCTGTCAGGAAAATGATAGGGATATATTCAGTTCGACGGTTGCTGCGCAAGCGCCGGGCAACTTCATAACCATCGATATCGGGCAATCGGATATCTAGAATGAAAAGATCGGGACGTTTGTTTCGGCAAGCTTTGATAGCGTCTTCCCCCCAATTCACCGTGGATACATCATATCCCTGAACGCGAAAATACGCCTCCAGCATTTCTGCTACATCCACATCATCTTCGACAATAAGAATGTTGTATATTTTTTCCGCCACAATGCTGGCCTATTTCACCGGTGTTTTCTGTATGACGAACTCACAAACATCATCTCCAACAGCAATACACTTAGATTCATTCACGCGAAACTCATTGCCGCCAGAAACCCACTTCAACCCTTCTTGGAGTAAACCAACAGCCACAAAACAGACTGGTTTATCCGCACCACTACGTCCCCAGCAGACTGGGCATCTATGGATCGTATAGACAAACTCGTTTTCTTGCTCATCTACAGTCGAGATTTGATCGCTCATCTGGCTGAAGATTTTTGCCATGGCGGGGACACCGATGCGCAATTTGGCTTGTAGCGGTAAAACTTTGAAGGCTAGATCGCCAACACCAGCTAAGGCGCCGAAATTACGTAACGCGTCTGAAAACGTAGCCCTGCCGACACGCAATGCAAGGCCGCGGCCTCCGCGCGGGCCATACATCTCTTCGAGAGCCTGATTGAGCGCCGACATATCTGCGAAATCAAAACTCTTGCGCAGGTTATCTTCTGGGAAATTGTCGATCAAGTCTCCAAGAGTCGCCAGGTTCAGGATGGCATTAAGACCATTCCTGCCCATAACGTCTTCAAGGGCCTTGAGTGTGATCAAACCGAATTTATTGGGATAGTAATAGCCACTTTTTGGAATGGATTCCATAATTGTTACCCCAGCCTAAATAAGTTTTGTAAGGTCTTCTGTGGCCCGGCGCATATCAAGAAAAATCAACCCCAATTTTGCTTGTTTGCGAGCCAATGCGGTGAGAACAGCCTCTTCACCGATAGACATCAGGACCACATATCCATCCTCACCCTTGATGTAGACCTGGTCCAAAGTTCCACGACCTAGTTCAGAAGCGATCCGTTCACCCAGGGATAACATAGCTGCCGACATGGCCGAAACGCGGTCTTCTTCCACATCTTGAGGCATGGCGGAAGCAATTGTCAAGCCATCCACACTGACTACTGCCGAGGCCTCGATATCTGGTGAGGATGCCTGGAGGTCGCGTAGACGTTCTATCATTAGTTGGGAACGTGATTTGGTCAAGGATTCACTCCTTTTACATAGAGACCTATTGATTTGGTCTATTGAAAAAATTGCTTCTGAGGGGAGGTAGGGGGTCGGTGTGGGTGTGTGCAGCGCACATACCCACATCTTTCTCAGTGAGCACTTTTTTTCAGTGGACTCATTGATTGATATCTTCTCGAAAAGAGGAGGCGGTGGGTATCGAGATGTCACTTTGATGGAATACCTTCCCACGGAAGGTACTCACCAAGAACTGATGAACACTACTCTAGCATAGAGGCAAAAATGTGTCAAGCAGAAAATCTCCTTCCTTATCTGATATAATCCGTCCACAAAAATATCACTAACCGGTCACCTTAAGCCCATTTTAGAGATGGGATTTACTACCTCATGTTACGCACTTGAATAGGGCATAACGGGATAAAATCAGGTCAAGGAGAAAAAATCGATGAACAAAGAAATCCTAGACCTGTATACAGATTATTTGATTAGCTCATTTGGGTCAACGACAGCCACCGGATTATCAAAACTGATGGACGGAGAAATCAGTCATGACCAGGTAAGCCGGATGTTAGCTAGTCCGAAAATGACATCTAAAGAATGGTGGCTGATGGTCAAGCCCCAGGTACGAAAAATCGAGCGAGCCGATGGGCTGATGATCATTGATGATTCCATCGAAGAAAAACCGTACACGGATGAGAATGAAATTGTCTGCTGGCACTATGATCATTCGAAAGGACGCAATGTCAAAGGGATCAATTTCATTACAACGCTGTATTACGCTCAAGAAGTGGCTTTGCCCGTAGCCTTTGAGATTGTCTCCAAGACAGAGAAATATATTGACAAGAAAACAGGCAAAGAAAAACGTAAGAGCAAGACTACCAAGAATGAGTACGCTCGCCAGATGTTGCAAGCCGCTTACAACAACAAGATTCTCTTCAAATATGTGCTCACTGACATCTGGTTTGCATCCGCAGAGAACATGCGTTTTGTGAAACTCGATCTAAAGAAGGATTTTATCATGGCCCTCAAGAGCAATCGCAAAGTAGCCTTGTCCGAAGATGATAAAGCCAACGGGAAGTACCAGCGGATTGATCAATTGGAATTACCAGAAGGCATCACTCAAACCATCTACCTGGAAGGGGTTCCCTTCCCGCTTCATTTGGTACGCCAAGTCTTCACAAACGATGATGGCTCAACGGGTGTGCGTTATTTGGTGACCAGCGATTTGACCCTGAATGCTGACCAAATCATCACGATCTACCCAAAACGGTGGAAAGTTGAAGAATATCATCGTTCGCTCAAGCAGAATGTATCCTTGGCCAAATCACCAACTCGAACTGAAACTACTCAAACCAATCATTTCGTGGCCGCACTATGGGCATTTGTCAAAATTGAATTGTTGAAGGTACAAACGAACAAAAATCACTACCAGTTGAAGGCTCAATTGTATTTTGCTGCTTTACAGCAAGCATTTCAGGAATTGCAAAAGCTGCAATCTGAACTTTCCCAGCAGCCATCAACTGCGTAACAT
>JBDRGC010000074.1:0-7317 GCA_043818215.1 Chloroflexota bacterium
GGCTCTCTGGGATTTGCCGTGACTCCGTACACGGATTTCACGGATTTCACGGAGTCTCACGGATAAAACGATAAAAAATCCGTGTTTATCCGTGGAATCCGTGTCCAAAAAGTTTTAACCACGGCGATTCCCAAAGACCCACATATAATAGACGTCCAGAAAAAGGTTTTTGCTCAACGTGTCAGCGGTAAAACCGCATCGTACCCTATGACGCACTCAACCCCCGCAACATGATGACCGTAGGGTCTGGACTGGTCCCCACTGTTTCGTTAAGACATCTGAGCGTTGATATTATCGAGAGATTTAGCACTGGGCCGCAATTTTTCATCGGGCATACGATTGAGGGGGACTTCAGGCATATACCGAATATCGAAGATGGTTTTTTGTCTGGGATTAATATAAATCAAACCGGTGACTAACTCTTCGTTACGGTTAGCATCTTCCAACATTCGAAGTGCTCCGGCGCGGTCTGAAGGATCGTGATCATGTCCCAATTTCTTGAGCATGATATGCGTCCCATCGTGCAACTCGACTTCCGCAGACTCGCCCTTTTTGTATTTCACTTTTATGGCTTCTGCGGGAGGCACAAAAGAAAGTTCGTGTAATGCCACCTCATGGCTTTTGCCCCAGGCATAAGAATGTTGAGAATCATCTGTATTGTTGAAAGTTACACAAGGGCTGATAACGTCGATCACTGCGGTACCGCGATGGCCCAACGCAGCCTTGAATAAGTCCCTTAGTTGCTTGGGGTCCCCAGAAAACCCACGGGCCACAAAAGACGCCCGGCCAACGAGGGCCTCCCAGACGATATCTATGGGCATATACATATTCTGCCCCTGCTTTTTGAGTGCTAAACCTTCCTCAGCCGTAGCAGACATTTGTCCTTTGGTGAGGCCATAAACGCCATTGTTGGCAACGATATAAACCATTGGCACGTTGCGGCGCATAATATGTTTGAACTGTCCCATTCCAATGCTGGCGGTATCACCATCGCCGCTCACGCCAATACCAATCATGGACATATCCGCGAACAAGGCGCCAGTGGCTAATGAAGGCATACGTCCATGCAGGCCGTTGAAACCAAAGGAGCGGCTCATGAAATATGTGGGAGCCTTACTCGAGCATCCAATGCCGCTAAATTTGACAACCTTTTCAGGGGGGATATTCAACTCATAACAGGCTGCTATCATCTGGCTGACGATGGCATTATGCCCGCATCCGCGGCATAGTGTGGAGGGCGCGCCGCGGTAATCTTTTCTTGATAAACCAATCTCGTTTAGTTTGTCTTTCTTTGCAGCCATTTTTATATTTCCTCGTATCGCCTAGAAATTTAGGGGATGCCCCCCGACCCCCAATTCTGGGGGAGAGGGCTCCCCCAGATTTGGGGGTCGGCAGGCGTTATCTCTATTGATTCAGATGATAGTTCCTTGTCCAGAATGGCATCTTTGACCCAAGCAGCCGTCAAGTGCAAGCCAGTGTTATATGTCAACGAAATTAGTTTTGTGGCCTGATCCAGCATATCCAACGCGATGATCTGATGTATTTGTCCATCACGGTTCATCTCGACAATATAAACACGCTCATGTGTTCGGATGAAATCCATCACCTCGTCATTGATGGGCAAAGCTCGCAAGCGCAGATAATCGACCGGCACACCCTCTGCGTCCAAATGATCACAGGCCTCGCTAACAGCAGCGTCTGTGGATCCAGAAGCGATAACCCCGATCTTTGCGCCATCTCTAGTGTAGATTTCCGGCTTTGGGAGCATGTTACGGGTCAATTCGAATTTTCTGCTGAGCCGCTCGAGATTATTTGCCCAGACATTAGGATCTTCGCTGTAATTACCATAATCGTCGTGGCCTGTACCGCGCGTAAAGTACGCGGCTTTAGGATGCTGGTTCCCCGGGACAGTCCTGTAAGTGATTCCGTCGCCGTCTTTATCGATGTACCGCCCCCAATCCCAGTCCAGGTTCTCCAGGTCTGCCTCCCAGAGGATTTTGCCGTGTTCGATAGGCCTATCGGGATATTCGAAAGGAAGGCTCATCCACTGATTCATGCCCATGTCCAAATCGATCAGCACAAACACCGGGGCTTGAATCTGGGCGGCTAAATCGAGGGATTTCCAACCGAATTCGAAACACTCTGCCATTGATCCGGGGAAGAAGATGGGGTGTTTTGTGTCGCCCTGCCCTAAATAATAAGTCAGGTTGATATCGCCTTGAGATGTGCGGGTGGGCAAACCGGTGCTTGGCCCCATGCGCTGGACATTCCAAACAACAATGGGAATCTCAGCAAAATACGCCAGACCAGCATATTCGCTCATCAAACTAAGCCCAGGGCCAGATGTGGCCGTCGCAGTTCGACAGCCAGCCCAGCCAGCCCCAATAATCATACCAATTGCTGCCAGTTCGTCTTCTGCCTGAACAACCACATAATTAAATTTTCCAGTTTCAGGGTCTGTTTGCAGTATTGGGCGATACTCTGTAAGTGCCTCAGGTAAACCTGTTGCCGGCGTTATTGGATACCAGGCCGTAAATTGCAAGCCGCCGTAAATAGTGCCTAATGCGCCGGCGGTATTGCCATCGGTCATGATACAGCCTTCGGTTGCATCCATAGGCTCGACGCGATATGGGTCCCGCTTCTCGATATTTTCGGCAGCCCACGCCATAGCTCTTTCGATAACCTTGCAATTCATCTCCACGGGTTTCTGCTTTCCCTTGAAATGATGCTCTAAGGCCTGACGAAGTTTCCCCTTATCGATGCCTAATACCTGCGCTAAAACACCTACATAAACCATATTAGCAATATAGCCGCGCAAGCTGCCAGGAATATCTGCATCTCGGATCAACTGCTTTACCGGCATGGGGTAAACCACAATATCATCACGCGTGATGGTATGTTCAATATCATCTGCGTAGAAAAATGCGCCACCAGGGGCCAGCGTATTCAAGTCTTTCTCGAAGGAGGCCGGGTTCATGGCAACCACAATCTCGGTGGTTTCACTCCGAGCCAGATAACCGTCTCTGCTCACCCGGATGGTGTACCATGTCGGCAGCCCTTGAATATTGGAGGGAAAAATATTTTTCCCCGATACAGGGATGCCCATTTTGAAGAAGGTGCGCAGCAAAGCCTGGTTCGCGGTTTGGCTGCCCGACCCATTGACTGTTCCAACAGTGATCGAAAAGTCATTCACTATGGGGTTGGTTATGGGCGGAGTCTGTATACTAACAAGATTTGATTCCGTTGACATTATTTCACCTGGTAGACAAAGTATGAGCGGCAACAGAGGCCATCAAAGCTGCCGATTTGACCAAAGCTGCCTCATCAAAATCGAAGTGGGGATGGTGGTGCTTGGCATCCAGACCTTTTTCGGAGTTAGCTGACCCCACAAGGACGAAGCAGCCCGGTATATTACTCATCAAAAATGCCATATCCTCCGATCCCATCGTTGGGGAATTGGTGTCCACGATGCAATCGGGGAAGAGGCTGGTGGTGATTTCTTGAACGCGCGCGGTAAAATCTGGATCGTTGACCACGGCGGGAGTCAGGTCATTAATCTCGATTTCAGTCTCACACCCCAGCGATTGAGCCACGCCGCTCACAATTTCGCGGAAGCGCTTCAATATCAAAGTGCGCACCTCTGGCTCGAAGGTGCGAATAGTGCCTTGAAGTTCGACATCCGGCGGGGTGATATTGAAAGATGATCCGCCATGAACGCTGGTCACGCTGACGACTGCGGTTTCCAGTGGGGATATATCGCGAGTAGTGATGCTTTGTAATGTGGTGATGATCTGTGCCGCGGCGTAAACAGGGTCTATGGTCTGATGCGGGGCTGCACCGTGCCCCCCTTTGCCGGTGATTTGCACGTAAAATGCGTCCCCGGCAGCCATGAACGGGCCGGGGGTGATTCCGAACCAACCGAGAGGATTCTCGTTCCATACGTGGGTTGCCAGGCAGTAATCTGGCTTTGGGTTTTCCAGCACGCCTTCTGCTACCATCAGTGCTGCCCCGCCCAACCCTTCTTCAGCAGGCTGGAAAACGAATTTCACGGTGCCAGCTAATTCGTCTCGATGGGCGTGGAGCATACGCGCAACGGTCAGTCCGACTGCGGTGTGCCCGTCGTGGCCGCAGGCGTGCATCATTCCCGGGGTTCGAGAAGCATACTCGGCTCCTGTCGCTTCTACAATTGGCAGGGCATCCATATCAAACCGCAGGAGAATTACCGGCCCGGGGCGTGCGCCCTCCAACAAGGCCACTACTCCGGTTTTGGCAACACCGGTGCGGACATCCAGCCCCAGGGCTTCTAATTCGCGCCCCACAATCCCTGCGGTGCGCACCTCCTGGAAACCCAATTCGGGGTACTGATGAAAGTCGCGGCGCATGGTTCGAGTATATTCGAACAGCTCTTGTGCATCAGCCAGATAATCAGACATTATTTCCTCTTTCTTCTTCTCTATGTTCTTTTTCTACTGCGACTGCTTCTTCCTCTTTTCGACTCAGGGCGAGGCTCTTGCGGTTTTGGCAGCGGCGATTGTGGGGTACCCACAGATTTAAGTTCTTCTAATGAGAATTCGTTTACCCCATGTTCTCCCACCCGCACCAACACAGTTTGCTTGAGCGGGTTAACACTCACAACTCTCCCTTCACCAAGTGGCGTCTGGATTAGTTTCTTCTCTCTAGGAAGCAACTTACGGGCTTCGACGTACTGGTCATACTCATAAACCAGACAACAGCGCAAACGGCCGCATATACCAGTGATCTCTGGTGGAGCAAGAGAAATCTTCTGTGCCTTTGCCATGCGAATAGAGATGGGGCTGAATTCCGTCAGGAACCTGGAACAGCAGCGGTTCTCTATCCCGCAAGCACCCATACCACCAATGCGTTTGGCGATATCTCGCGGGCCAATTCTGTGCATGTTCACTTGAGTGTTCAGATACAGACCTTGCATGGCATCACACAAGCCACTCAAATCTACATTCTTATCCCCTTCGCTGCCGTACAATAAAGTCAGTTGCTCGCCATCGAAGGTGTACTCTGCTGAGATGATCTTCACACCCCCGATTTCGAGTTCTGCCAGTGCGGCTCTGCACGCGTCGATAGCCTCGGCTTCTTTGCTTTGCCATACCTGCCGCAATACAAGATCGCGCGGAGTAGCTTTGCGCAAAATTGGTTTCCAGGAGCCATCCCGCGGACGGGGGGGCTTTTCAACAAGTTGGATCACCTCCCCCAATTGCTGTCCCCGACTGGTTTCAACTACCACGAAATCGCCCGCTTTGATCTCAGGGCATTTTGCAGCATTGAAATGATAAACCTTGCCTGTCTTTTGAAATTGGATACCAACAACGAAGGGTTTCATAGGAGTGATTCTACCGCAAATTACAGGAGAAAACAGAGGTTGGAGGTTGGAGGTTGGAGGTTGGAGGGCGGAGGTTGGAGGGTGGAGGGTGGAGGGCGGAGGGTGGAGGGTGGAGGGTGGAGGGTGGAGGGAGGAGCGGTCGTTCTTCGCCATCGGCCATCCGCCATCGGCCATCCGCCATTCGTCATCCGCCATTCGCCATTGCTGATAATGCTTGAATTCTACTGCATAATAGCTGCGACGCTTACTTTGGCCGCCACGTCTTCGGCAATGCTTCTCAAAGCACGAGCAGCCACGCTATCAGGATCAGAGACAACGATAGGCGTGCCGCTATCACCACCTTCTCTCACGGAGGCATCTATCGGGATAATCCCAAGGAAGGGGACACCAGACTCTCTGGCAAGCCGTTCGCCGCCGCCGGTGCCAAAAATGTCTACCCGTGTGCCATCGGGCAACTCCAGATAACTCATGTTTTCCACCACACCCAGTACAGACACATAGAGCTGGCGGAACATTTCCAATCCACGTCTGGCATCGTCCAACGATACTTGTTGAGGCAATGTCACAATTACACCTCCGCTGAGCGGCAGTGATTGAATAAGGCTGAGTTGTGCATCACCCGTGCCAGGCGGTAAGTCTATGATCAGGTAGTCCAGTTCATCCCAGGCCACGTCGGTGAGAAATTGTCGAATCGTTGAATGCAGCATAGGCCCACGCCAGATCAACGGCTGTCCCGGCTGGACTAGAAAACCTATCGACATCAACTGAACCCCATAAGCCTCCGCGGGGACAAGTTTTTTCTCCTGCGGGGGGGGAAGCTGAGTAACGCCCATCATGGTGGGGATATTAGGCCCGTAGATATCGGCATCCAACAAGCCTACGCGGGCGCCGCTCTGAGCCAGGGCGACTGCCATATTAACAGCCACGGTGCTCTTGCCAACACCGCCCTTGCCCGATGCAATCGCAATCGCATTGCGCACCGGAACATTCAGCAACCCACGCGAACGGTCATCACTGGGCACATCGGCATCCATCTTTATATCTACGGTTTTCACGCCAGCCACTGCCGAAACAGCCGCCAGAGCATCCGCTTTCATTTTGTTCTTCATCGGACAGGCTGGAGTAGTCAACATGATGGTGAAGCTGACATTATCACTGTCAACCTTCAGATCTCGGATCATATTGAGTGTTACCAGGTCTTTGTGCAAATCAGGGTCATTAACTGTTTTCAAAGCCGCCAATACGGCATCATTCGAGATAATTTTATTACTCATTTTTTTACCTTCACTACTCAACGGAATCAAAAACCCCGCCCAAAAGACGGGGTTTTGGTTATCCATTGTTAATAGAACTACATAGGAACAACTTCGGTGGCCTGGAGGCCTTTCGGACCATTCTCGACAGAGAATTCAACTCGCTGGCCTTCTTCCAGGTTGCGGTAGCCAGCGCCCTGAATTGCGGAAAAATGGACGAAGACATCCTCGCCGCCTTCGCGTTCAATAAAACCGTAGCCTTTGCTACCATTGAACCACTTGACTGTACCGATAATTTTTTCAGACATTTCGTACTCCTTCTTTATCCTTCTTTATACTAGTGAAACGATTATTAGATTGAGGCGCCTGTTGATCCTATCGGAGCGGTCAAAATAAAACGGCCCAAGTGCATGAGCCTTGAGCCGTTGTCTTTCTACTTCATCCAACAAAACTTCCTGGCATCCTACGAGCAATGAGTATACACGGGGAATGCAGCGGTGTCAAGGAAAAATTAGGGCAAATTAGGACAGATTAGGGCAAAAATTGGCACGCCTCGCGCTTCAACGTTCCACAATACATGAATCTACTAAACAACATCAACACGACTATAGCACGAAACCGCAGCATGATATAATAGCTCGCCATGACAGACAATATATTCAACAAATGGAAAAATGGACTTGCCCGAACTCGCAAGACTACTTTCGG
>JBDRGC010000075.1:0-2301 GCA_043818215.1 Chloroflexota bacterium
TGTTTTATTATTGCCGAAGCAGGTGTGAACCATAATGGTCAATTGAAGATGGCTCTACAACTGGTGGATGCGGCTGTCATAGCAAAGGCGGATGCGATTAAGTTTCAGACCTTCAAGGCAGAAGCGGTTATAAGTTCCACCGCGCCTAAGGCAACCTATCAACAACGAACCACTGGTGCAAGTGAATCCCAGTTGGAGATGGTGAGGCATCTGCAGCTTTCCTATGACCAGTTCAAAAAAATCAAGGCCTACTGCGACAAGAATAGCATCCTTTTTCTTTCCACACCTTTCGATCATGACAGCGTAGATTTTCTGGATAATCTAGGTGTTTCAGCGTTTAAGATCCCTTCCGGTGAGGTGACCAACTATCCATTCTTGGAACACATCGCCTGCAAGGGAAAACCCTTGATCCTTTCCACCGGTATGTCTTATTTAGGCGAGGTGGAGAAGGCATTGCGTGTGATTTATGCAACAGGCAACCGGAAATTGATCCTGCTGCACTGTGTTTCAAATTATCCTGCGGATCCTGCAGATACAAATCTTCGGGCCATGCAAACGATGGTACCCGCATTTGGAATTCCAGTAGGTTACTCGGATCACACGCTTGGAATCGAAGTGGCTTTAGCGGCGGTGGCATTGGGTGCGTGTGTCGTCGAAAAGCACTTCACCCTGGATCGAACTCTTCCCGGACCTGATCACGGCGCTTCGCTGGAACCGAAAGAGTTGGCGGCACTGGTGAAGGGTATCCGCACAGTCGAGGCGGCTCTGGGGAACGGCCGTAAAGAACCGGCAGCAAGCGAAGCAAACACGGCGGCAGTAGCTCGCCGCAGCCTTGTTGCGGCGTATGATATTCCGGCAGGAACAATTTTGACAGTACAACATATTGCCATCAAACGTCCCGGGACTGGTCTTCCTCCCTCCGCACGCGAATACCTTGTAGGCAAAAAGGCCAGAACCTTCGTGCCAGCAGACACACTGCTTTCCTTGGATCTATTCGAATGAGAACCATTGGTGTAGTTACCACAGCCCGTTCCGATTACGGTATCTACTTACCGTTGCTGCGGGCGATTCAAACCGATCCAGAGTTGCGGCTTCAACTCTTTGTGTCTGGTATGCATTTGTCGCCTGAATTTGGTTTGACGGTGAACATGATCGGTGCTGATGGCTTTGAAATCGCAGAGCGTGTGGAGATGCTACTATCGTCCGATACACCAGAGGGCATTGCCAAATCTGTCGGGCTGGGTATCATCGGCTTTGCTCAAGTATTTGCGCGAACACGACCTGATATATTGGTGGTATTGGGTGACCGTTTCGAGATGTACACTGCCGCAGTTGCGGCCTTACCTTTCAAGATTCCGGTTGCTCATATTCACGGTGGCGATGTTACTCGGGGAGCTATTGACGATGCTCTCCGCCATTCCATGACAAAACTTAGTCATATCCACTTTGTAGCCACAGAGACATATGCCAGTCGTGTTGCACAGTTGGGTGAGGAGCCTTGGCGGATCACGGTCTGCGGCGAGACCAGTCTGGACAATTTACGAACAATTCAGTTTCTAACGAAAGAGGAATTGAAAGCGCAGTATGGCATTCCGGTTGAACCACCGCCGCTGTTAGTTACATATCATCCAGTAACGTTGGAGTACGAGCAGACCGAGTGGCAGATAAATGAACTGTTGGCAGCTCTGGACATGTTTAGTTTACCTGTTGTTTTTACCATGCCCAACGCGGATATGGGTAACAATATTATTAGACAGAAGATTGATGAATATAAACAATCTCGTTCTAATGTTTGGTGTTTAGAAAACATGGGCACACAGGGGTATTTCAGTTTGCTGCATATTGCTGCCGCTATGATAGGTAATTCGTCAAGTGGCATTGTTGAAGCTCCATCGTTTAAATTGCCGGTAGTAAATGTAGGCTCGCGACAGGAAGGAAGAATTCGTGCCGCTAATGTCATTGATGTAGGTTATGCTCGTAAGGAAATCATCAAAGGAATCGAAAAAGCAATATCCGAAGAGTTTCGAAATACTCTGCAAGACATAGTGAGTCCCTTCGGAGACGGACATGCAGCAGATCGAATCGTGGAAAGCTTGAGGAGTGTTCAAATAAATTCACTTTTATTAAAGAAAAAATTTATTGATCTGAAGACGAACTGATCCCACAGCACAGCTATCTGCAAATGAGATTATTGAAGAGTAAAAAGCGTTGGGCTATCGGTGGCGATTTTGAATTTATTAAGGGTCTCATAATAGAATAGACCATGCTGTGTAGAAAGACTGATAATCAAGTCGCCTTGCG
>JBDRGC010000076.1:0-5704 GCA_043818215.1 Chloroflexota bacterium
AACTGCTCCACCAATTTTGACGGTTTGCTTTCATAGTCGCGCTCCTTTGTGTTTCTGCGTGACCCAAGCATCCATCTAAATGGCAGATATGTCAACTCATTTGCTTATTCAGTTTTTAAGGTGCGAAATTTAGGCTTAGCCTGCTTTTGCGCTTTTTCCAATGCCTCCCGGGGCGGCTCCCCCTTGCGGGGCAGTACATCGCCGCGGTCGATGGGAATATAGATCATGCGTGCAACCGTGCTTTCGCCGGTCAGGGGCAGTTCTGCGGTCGAGATCACCATTCCCCGCGGGGACTCGGTACCCTTCTGATAGTTTCTCGACCGTCCACGTCCCTTCCGGTTTCCAACTGCCCGGACGATTTTCTGCGCTGTATTGTGCATCTCACGGGCTTTCCGGGTACTGTGAAACTGCGGAGCAAAGTCGTCAACAACAATAGGCGCATCTTTGGCAGCGAAAAGGCTTTCTTCGATATGCTTTTCTGTGTCGTCCCACCCTATCGGGGCATGGTATTGTCGCCCATTGATGAAGTGTTGCCCGACATGGGTCAAGGCCAGGTGCGCAATGGTAGATTTTCCAGTCCGGGTTCCACCATAGAGCCATAGGAGTGTATAGAGTGCCTTGACGGACGTGAACGGGCTGGCATATATCGCTGCCCAGATAGGAGCGGTGACACTGAGCGGTCCCAGTTTGAGAAAATCCAAGCTGGCGCGTACGGCTGCTGCCAATGCCTTGCAAGTGGGCGGTGCAGGCAGGGCATAGCGCTGTAAATTGTCATTCAGATCAACTCGAATGGAGTCATCGAAGCCGTCCTCTGTGATCCGGCCTGTAGTGGTCAGATAGCTGCGTTCGCCATCAATCATCGTCCATCCGGTATGAGTGTAAACCCGTTCTTGGATCATGGTATCCAGAGATACCTCCTGAACTGCGCGCACAACCAGATAATGTTTGCTGCGCGGAACGTACAGAACTGGTCGTGCCCCCCAATATCTGCCAATCCATCTCAATTCGGCGAATTCATTCGCATCAACTTCGACCTCGGGGAAGACTTCGCCGGTTGCCAGACCGCCCTTAACTACATAGCGCACTTCGGGCATGTTCAATCCGTCGATGACAGATGTTTCGCGGATGATTGTCATGTAGAAGTTTCCCAGGGGTTCCCCCAGAAAGCATAGGCGTCCATCTTTGATGGTAGAGAGAATCGGTGGTGCATCCCTAGATTTTTGCTCTGCGTCGCTCATCAAAGCGCGCAGTTCTTTGCGGGACATTCCTAGTGCTCGCTGCGTCTTTTGCAAGTAGCGGGGTTCCAATTCTTTTGGCAATCGCTTGAGCATGGCAACAATCTCACCAGTGAGCTGCTGCAATTCGTGAGGTGTGGCAGACCTGGTTCGACGGATGCGAAGGTCGAGTACCGGCGTGCTGGCCTGCAACATGGCGGTGACAAGCTGCGGATCACCACTATGCTGCAAGTACTCGTTAGCATCTTTGTAGTCATCGAAGGGATCGACCAGCATCGTCAATGGCCCCAACTCCTGGGCTAATTTAGCCTGGTTTTTTAGCCCGGCTTCATCACCATCCAAAGCCAGGTAGACCACCGGTCGCTGTTTGAGTTGGCGCAGGTCGTCTTCGGGGATATGTCCCAGGCCGCACAACGCCCAGGAGGTGAAGCCAAGTTGCCGGGAGCTTTCAGCATCTGCCGGGCCTTCGCAGAGGATGACTTCGCGCACAGTGGGCACTTCGGCTTTGTAGAGTTGGCGGTCGCCGGGCAGGTTGCGGGATTTGTCTTTGGGGTTGATGGGGTCGAGGGCACGGGATGAAAAGTAGGTCACGCCTTCGAGTGGGGGCAGGTGGTTTTCGTGCCACAGACAGGTTTTGCCGTAATGCCAGGTTTGCGTTTTGCATTCGGTGCATTCTCTTAGTTTTGCACCGGTATAAGGTCGGTGTGGATAGATCAGCCAACCCGTGGGGGCAGCTTTGTCGCCGTCGCTGTTGGCGGTGAAATCGCGCCCGTCTTTGCGTACAAGGCCAGTCTTGCGGGCAATTGTCATGTCTGCCCCGGCCTGTTCCAGATGATCCCGCAGTCCGGTGCTGCCATCGGAGAATCCCCACCCGGCCATGCGTAATACATCATCAGTGAAGCCCCGGCTGTGGGCGTAGACCAGGGCAGCTTTACCCGCCTCCGACCACATTTGATCGGCGAAGTACCCTGCGGTCGGTTCGAGGATGTCGCTGCGCTGGCGTTGTTCCGCGTACGCTTTGGCAGCTTCTGGGGTGAAGCCGAGGTCATCCAGACTCAGATTTGCGTCATCAGCCAGCCATTTCACAGCGGCGATGAAATCCAGGTTTTCTGCGGCCATGACGAAACTAATGGCGTCACCGCCTGTGTTGCATTCTGACCAGCAGCGCCAGCGTTGGCGGCCATCATTGCCTGTGTAGATTTGGAAAGCTGTTGGATTGTCCCCGCCGTGGATGGGGCACTTGCCGCGGGCTTCTCCCCGGCCAGTTTTGTGGGTTAGCGTAGTTCCTGCTTTCTCGGCCAGGTTGGACAGACTGACAGCTTCGAGCAGTTTGTTGATATTCAGTTTCGTAGACATTTGTGATATACTCCATGTAAATATTAGTGTTTTTTGTGGCATCGCCCCGGTATCTCCACCGGGGCGGTTCCGTTTCTGGGGGGGGGCAACTATCATTTGCCAGTTTTTGGCGCTTTGGCTAAAACGGTGGACAAAGTCTTTGCCCTAACTTGATCGTAAACAATCCGGTACACCGTGATTTTTGTATGGCGTTTCCCAACGTTTTCCAGGCGGGAGAAACGTGATACGCCCTGCTCCCATCCGATAGAACTATCAACGATAAGGCCAGTGATCGCAGCTAAGTCCAGTCCATTGCGCAGTACCAGCAGAGCGCGGCGGTCTCCGTTTTCTGCATAGTATTTGCGATGTTCTACGCCACCGTTGCCGTACCACTCATTGATCAGACTGAAGCGGGCAGCTCCCTTGGGGTCGATTATTAGCAGCATTTTTATCCTTTTTTGGCGTTTTCTCAATTTGCTCCCTGAGCCGCCAGGAGCGATTCTGCGGGACGATGACTTTTCCAGGTCAAATCATAAGCGTAGGGTTATTTGCGGCGTTTCTGGGGCGATTGGGCGGGATGGTGCTATCCCGCACACTATCCCAACGCCTAGCACTAGCCTAGCCACCACCTAGTCGATACCTGGCCAGTGGCTAGGTTCTGGGATAGGTGGCTTGAGTATTCTATTGATTTCGCGAGAAAAAAACATAATCCAACTCCATCAGTAAAGAGTTTTGATGCCCGACGATTGCGGATTTGGGTTCAGCTGCCCGCTGGCTAATTGCTCAAGACTATGTTCGATTAGCTTATTCGCCACTTGCCAGATAGGATGATTGCGAGCCAGAGTTTTTAACTGATCCCAGGTTTCATCAGGGATTCCTCGATAGGTAGTGTGTACTAAATTCAAGCGATCCTTCCGGGATTTACGCGGCCGCTGCTCATTTGGGTAAAGCGTCAACCCTGTTTGATCCAAATGGGATTCAAAGATCAAGTAGCCGTTGGCTACTTGATCCAAACCGTATTCCAGCAGGTAGCGCACCAACTCGTACTCTGGCACATTCAGCGCATCCGTATATTTCTTGATTCTCTGTTTGTTCTCCGGGAGCAGTGACAACCAGCGGGATTTTGCGCGCTGGCGAGTATCTTTCTTCCGTTTCTTCGGCTGCCAATCGGCGGTGGGGATACTGGTAATGTGCGAGCGTTGGTCGGGTTCAGGCTGGATTTTTGCGGCGTCTAATGATCCCCAGGGCGCAGCTTGTGGTTGCGCCAACCCTGATGCTGGGGTCGATTCTGGGGCCAATTGTTCGTCTTGATTTGCAAACGGATTACGGGCACGGGGCATAGTTTTCTCCTCTTTAGTGGGTTTTGGCGATAATATTCGATAGCTTCTGATATTCATCCCTGGCACGTTGAGCATAACGATTGCTTTTGTTTTGGTCGGCATACTCGAAGATCGTTAGCCCTTCCGCAGATGCTCCCGCAAAAACGACGGATTGATGAATCGGGGGTAGAACGCTGTTCTGAAAAGCTTGCTCTAGCTGATTCATCGAATCACGCGCTGAACGGGTGCGATCATCGTAGAAGGTCGGCAGGATGCCCAACAGCTTACCGCTCCATGCTTTGCTGGTCACCAGGGCTTTCAGGTCTGCAATCACATTCGCTACCCCCTCGTTGCTGAGATACTCCATATTGGTCGGTATCACCGCCAGGTCAGCTGCCCACAAGGCTCGTTCCTGCAGGCCACCAATGGACGGAGATGTGTCGATCACCAAGTAATCCAAACCGTTGTGCATAAAGACATCCAGCGACTCGCGAATATGCGAGATCGAGGCCGGGGGATTACGGTTGATGACATCATTTTGCCCACGTACCGTCTCGTTGTTGCCGGGGATGTACCACAGGTTTGAGCGCCCGGTTGATCGTACCAATGATTTGACGAAGTTGATCTCTACCTGATTCTTACGCCCCATTGTTAGCAGGTAATAAGTGCCATCATCCCGTGGACAGGAAAGTGCCGATGCGATCTGTGCCTGCGGGTCCAGATCAATCAATAGCACATCGTGACCAGCTAATGCCAAGCCGTGCGCTAAATTGACGGATGTGGTGGTCTTGCCAACGCCGCCTTTTTGGTTTGCGATGGTGATGATCTTAGTCATGTTGTAGTGCCTCCGTTTGTAGTTCTTCAATCCATTGCTGAATGCGATCAGGTTTATAACGCCATAAGTGGCCAACTTGAAAGCCGGGAATTGTGCCCTGCCGAGATAACTTTCGGACAGTCTCTACCTTGATCTGGAGATACGCGGCAACGTCTTCGACTGTCCATAGATGTTCCTGTGAGTCGTTCATGGCTTGCTCCCGTTCATCCCCGGATCGAACGTCAGGTGGATATGCCGGGGGAGTACCGTCGGCGATACTTCGATATTCATGCCGTCAGCGACAGCGGACAGGACACCCAGGTTTATGCCCTGGGGTACTTCAGCCCGGTTGGGGACATTGCCGTACTTATTGGCGTAGTATGCGACGCCTTCGATGAGTGTTTGCACAGGGTATCCTTTCGGGTCATCTGCCTGCCAGATCATCCAGAAGATCAGATTTGCTCGTTTCATTGCGCACTCCCTATCATCTGCAGATTTAATGATGTATTTGTCTTTGTTAGTGTCCAGCTTCAGGCACCTGCCAGGGCTAACGTGGTGGTGGTTGTATCCGGGTTAGCATCGTAAGCGCGTCCGTTCCAACATACCTTCGTCTGCCCGGTGCGGATACTCTGAAACACTGTCCCGTCTGGGAATTGGGAATTGAGGTCATCTGCCCGGAACGTACGGCCAATCCAGAATCTGTCGGGTGAGTCGATCACCGTCCAGGGGCGATAGCGAGGATTGACCGGATGGACCTTGTCTTTACGAGACATACTGATACTCCTGTGTCGGAATTGGTGTGTCATTGAATTGCAGCGGTATGCCCAGAGTGGAGCACGTCGCTTCTGACATGCCGGAAGCCCATCAGGTAATCCTGCCCCTATGCCTGGCAAGATTACCTGATGCGCTTCTTTCCGCATCTTGGACATTTCTTCTGTCCCTTTCTGATAATTCGTGAACACGGGGTACATAAGGTTCCGTTGGGCTGATGATATTTCCGT
>JBDRGC010000077.1:0-3381 GCA_043818215.1 Chloroflexota bacterium
TGTAATCCGTGGTTCCGGCTTGTCCGGGTTAGGAATGAGAATTAAATAACTGGCCCATTTAAGCAATCACGGTAGCGCCGGTTGAGTAGCGCAGGCACACGTTTTTCGTGCCGGAGCGTATACCTATGCAGGTACTGCGCACCTGCACTGCGTGTGGCGCAAGTGTCGAAACCCAGCGGATTAAGTCAAATTAGCTCATTTCCCCGCCCCGCTGGGTTTCGACACCGTACCTGCGTTCGGTGCAGGTGTATGACTCTCCGTTCCTCCGAGCCTACTCAACCGGCGCTATACTTAAATTTGGAAATGGTCAAGTTATTTAATTCTTATTCCTAAACTAGAAATTGGACACGGATTTACACGGATTTACCCTTCGGGCACTATGCCACGGATTTTTTTATCAATAAACAAAGAGAAATCCGTGTTGTTCCGTGGAATCCGTGTACAATAGCTTACTTTTTTTATTGAGCAACAAGTCTAATTTTTCCAGTTGAATCAAAGAGGGTTTCTAGGATTTCGCGTAGTGAGCCATGCAAAGTCCAAAGAGCCAAACAGGAGAAAGTCAAAAACTGATGAATATAAAACAACCAGAGATACAACACCACAAATTCCCCATCCACGGTTGGATCGGCTTGGGGCTGATTGCCATCTTTTGGCCCCTCAACTGGTTTCTGGAGGGGCCACGTACCCATTGGGGATTCTTCCCCTTGTGGTTGGGTTACTGCCTGACCGTGGACGGGCTGGTTTTGCGGCGCACGGGGACTTCACTGGCTGCCCGTAGTTGGCGCAAATATGTGGGAATGTTCATCATCTCTGCTCCGGCGTGGTGGCTATTCGAAGTTCTCAACTGGCGGGTGCAAAACTGGTACTACGATGGGAAAGAATTATTCACTAACCTGGAATACGGCCTGCTTGCTACTATTGCCTTTTCTACTGTCATCCCGGCGGTCTGCGGCACTGCGGAGTTGATGGCTGGCCTGCCCATCATCCATCGCTTGCGTCGCGGCCCGGTCATCAAGCCAGACCAGCGCACCACGCTTAGGTTTTTCATCGCTGGATGGGTCATGTTAGGCCTGATGCTGGTCTGGCCGCGCTATTTCTTCCCCTTTATTTGGTTGTCAGTCTACTTCATCATGGAGCCGGTCAATGTGTGGCTGGGCAACCACCACCTGGCCCAGTGGACTCAAAAAGGGGATTGGCGCCCGGTAGTCGCTCTGTGGTCGGGAGTGCTGGTGACGGCTTTCTTTTGGGAGTTCTGGAATTTCTGGTCTTACCCCAAATGGATTTACACTATCCCCTGTGTGGATTATTGGCACATCTTCGAGATGCCTCTGCTGGGGTACGGAGGTTACCTGCCCTTTGCACTGGAATTATTCGCCATGTACCATTTGGTTATGGGCTTGTTGGGAGATAAGAATATTTAGGACTTACGCAGTTCACCGGTTGAGTGCTTCGCGATCGAAACCAGCGAACAGGGGCCGAAAACGGTGGTTTCACTTCGGCACACTCAGTACAAGCGACAATGCTTACCCTAAAGGGCAAGATATCGACAAGCTCACCACGGCAATTCCAAAAGAGCCAAGTTATTTGGGTGTGTCTCATTTGATTTGGAGTAAGACATTTCGCCGGTTGAGCGTGTCCTGAGTTCATCGAGGGGTAGCCGATGCTTTTCCGGCGTATACCTATGCAGGCACTGCGCACTTGTCCCTTTGGGATAGGTATACGGGCGACGAAAACTATATTGCCCACTCAATCAGCGCTTTCACATAAAATGAAACATACCCAAATTATTTCAACATATTCTCCGAATTCCCGTAGACCGAGGCAGGGGTGTAGATGTTATAATAACAACTCGTCTGGGATATTTTATAATCTAATCGTAAGAGTGTACTGAAAAAACTCTTTTACCGCGGAGAACGCGAAGAACGCAGAGAATAACTTAAAACCAGGTTCAAGAATTCGTACTAAAATTTGAGCAAAGATTAGAAATCTTATGCTAATTATTTAAAAATCTCAGCGATCTCTGCGTACTCTGCGGTGAGATAACCTTTTTTCAGTGGACTCATCGTAACTTCTCGAAAATTCGGGGACTAGGACTGGCAATCTTTATCTCCAGAATATCGCGAAGTTACACCCAACCTTTCGAAAGGGGTTATGATGAACAAGAATCTGTTCAGCCTCCCAATATCTGTTTTGCTGATTCTCTTTCTGTTGTTGACTGCCTGCACGCCGGAAACCGTTCTGACTCCGGAACCTATGGCTGCCGAAATGCAGCCTCCAACTGTCACCGACGCCCCCGTGGACGCAGCGGAGGCCACCGACGCATCCGCAGATGCGGTGCCCGCCACCTCCGCCCCGGAAGTGGCAGCCAGATCCACGGAAACGGCAATCACCCCTGGGGTCCAGCCCGAAGACCTCCGCGGAGTCAGAATCCAATTCTGGCATACCTGGACTCGGGATACAGAATTCGCTATCCTGTCACTGGTCAATGAGTTCAACGCCAGTAACGAACACGGCATTGTTGTGACAGCCTTCAGCCACGGCGGAGATTTGTATCAGGATGTCAAGTCGGGCGTCAACTTGGGGGTGCTGCCCAACCTGGCGGTGGGATATAACAACCAAATTCAATCCTGGGATAATTACGGGGGCATCATTGTCGATATGAATGAGTACATGGACGATCCCGACTGGGGTCTGGACGAATCCGAACAGGCCGATTTCTTCCCTGCCATTTGGGAGCAAGATGTGGCAGACGGCAAACGCCTGGGGTTACCCGTCTACCGTGCAGCCATGTTGCTATTCTATAACCAATCTTGGGCGCGGGCATTGGGCTTCGACTCGCCCCCCGTCACGCCGGATGAGTTCAAAGAGCAGGCCTGCGCGGCTGCGGCGGCCAACAACAATGGCACCGGCGGCTGGATCGCCAGCAGCGACACTTCGACCACCATGAGTTGGATTTTGGCCTTCGGCGGCGACGGCATCAACGAAGCGGGGGATGGCTACCAATTCGACACCCCCGAGGTCGAGGCGGCCTTCACCTTCATTAAGGGCCTGTTCAACGCCAGCTGCGCCTGGATTCCCGAAAGCTACTACCCTAACGAAGAATTTGCCACCCGCCAGGGCTTGTTCTACACCAGCAGCATCGCCGGCCTGCCTTACCAGGTGTACGCCTTCGAAGACGCCAACAGCGCCGACGAGTGGACTGTGATTCCATACCCGTCACCCGATGGTCAGCCGGTCATAGACGTTTACGGCCCGGCTTACACTATCATTCAATCCACGCCAGAGGAGCACCTGGCAGCCTGGCTATTCATCAAATGGATAGCTCAACCCGAAAACCAGGCTGCATTTATCGAGGCCAGCGGCTACTTCCCCACCCGCTCT
>JBDRGC010000078.1:0-6801 GCA_043818215.1 Chloroflexota bacterium
AGCCAGATATAATCTGGTCGAACCGCGTCCCTCATGTCAGATGGGGCGTTTGAGATGCTTGAGCCGGATGAAGGGAAACTTTCACGTCCGGTTCTTAGGGGGGGAGGGCGTAGCAATACGCCCTCCCTACCCGGCGCCAAGAGGGTACGCGACGCGATTTGCAAAGATTGGTTACAATTTCAGCATCGCTCGGAGCAAAAACGCACGGCGGTTTATTATTCCGTTGGGCCGCTCGATAGGTATAAATGTAGGGATATAAAATGGAAGAAAACTATCCTCCAGATGCTACACTTGATGATATCAAGGTAGCAATACAACTATCATATAGAAATCCAAATATTGGAAGAACTTTTCAATGCGTTTTGAAGAAAGGTCCGCGTTCGTATAAAATAGCAACAATAATTGAGATTATGAATTCCCACACGGGAGAATTGCATCACTATTCCCTTCGATTAGATTCTTTTGAGAAGTTGAAGGCAGGATGGAAGTATAAACCCACTCGATCAATTAATATCGATGGTAGTGTTGGGGAAATTGAACGTTTAGTTAGGTTCATCAGTGGAACAACAGAATGCGATACTCCTGACGAGAGTGGACAATTTCGATTAGTTGATGAAGAATTGTATTTGACAGCACAGAATATTGCTAAATTGGTTCAAAAATCCGATTCATCGGAAAAAAGTCAATTAATGCGTGCAATTATTGAAGATATTAGTGATTCTGATGTGATCCCCGCGGATCTGCAAGATGCATTCCATTCCGGAAGTGTTCGGTTGCTTGAAAGTATTTCAACAAGTGCTCGAATTGTTCAGTACAATCGGGCGTTAGAGAAACTTAGAGAGATGGTAGATGCGAATATCTCAAATGAAACAACAATACAACACTTGTTGGGAGAAAATCCCTGGTTATTTGGCAGTGCGTATAGTGAATTAATCGATAGACGTTCATGGACGCGCGATGACCAATTAGACTTTATGCTTCGTCGAACAGTCGATGGATATTTAGAAATTATCGAAATTAAGACTCCATTTAGTGACTCGCTATTTCGACATGATAGTTCTCATGATAATCATTACCCATCAGCACAACTATCAAAAACAATCGGCCAAGTTATGCGATATATTGAGGAAGTTGAGAGAAATAGGGACTCAATAGTAGCTCGGGATGGTTATGATCCGCTAAAGATTCGAGCTCGAATTATTCTCGGTAGAGACCACGATGAAATGCATCAGAAGGCATTACATAACCTAAATGCTCATTTGATTCAAATCGAAATTGTAACTTTTGACCAACTTGTGAAAATCGGAGAACGAGTGTTAGGTGTATTTAAAGATACACTAGAAAGTTATGGGAATGAAGACGAAGATATTATCGATGATGATTACCCGTACAATGAAATTCCCGATAATGATTTACTATTCTAAATTATAGAGCGGCCCAAGTTATGGCCGGCGGGGCCGTCGCCCACCCCGCCGCCACTCCCGAACCGTGCTTCCCAAAGGGATTGCTGCGCTGACGGAGACTTTCGCTTCATCCGGCTCTGTCCTACCTGGAGGCGACCAACGCAAAGTGGCTGGGGATTGTCAAACTTAGAATCTCTTCGCCCGATACCGCCAGCAAAACCCCACCGCCGGGCAGTAATGCGGACACCCATCTTTGGGCGGCTTGGGCTGGAATTGCCCGCTGCGGATATTGCCAACATGCCTGCCTACATGCTGTACGGCAACCTCAAACGCCCTCTCGACACCCCCTTTGTATTTCTCTAATTTAATGCTGCTGGCCGCGGCTTTGCCGATATGCCAGTAAAAACCCCCTGAGATTTCGCCCAGCCCCAGGGCGTCGCGGGCTGCCAGGGCGTAGATGGGCAGCTGCAGGCGGCAGCCCTCGTCCAGATGGCGGGCGCTGATAGCCGCGCCCCCGGCTTTGTAATCCATGATCCGCAAGCGGCCATCCGCTCCCTCGTCCACCCGGTCGATATAACCGTGCAGCCGCACGTCGCCGGCCTCGGTGTGCATAATGAGCGCTGGCTTTCCCATGCCGAAACGAGGCTCGAAATAGCGCGGCGTGTAGCCCTCGGAGGCCTCCGCCAGGGCAATCACCGTCGCGTGCAGGATGCGTTCCAACTCTTCCCGCTGCATGTTCCAAAGCGGCGTGGGGCGGAAGCCGTACTCGGCGGGGGCGGCATCGAAAATCTCGTCCGTGATACCCGGCAGCAAGCGCAGACACTCGTCGAGGTCGGTCGGGTCAGCAGCCCGGGCGTAGGTGAATTCAAGAATCTGGTGCAGCATATTGCCCAGGATGCGCACATCGTACCCCTCTTCGGGCGGGGTTCGGGGTTCCAGCCCCAGGGCATAGCCGATATAGAAATAGAAAGGGCAGGTTCCGTAGGCTTCGAGTTTGCTGGCGCTCCAGCCAAAGGATGGCGAATAGCGAATGGCGAGTGAGGGGGATAATTCGGATAGATCGCCCTCATGCGGCCCGACAGCAGTACCGGTCAGGCGGGTTTGGAGAATGGATGCCCCGCGCCCCAGGTGGATGTCGAATCCCCCGCCAGCCTGTGCGAACTCGAACCGTGATGCGGCTTCTTCCTGCGGTGGGGGATCCTCCGGGCGCATCCGGCGGGGTTGCGGTTCCCCAAACATCCGCCAGACGTGCAGCCAATAGGGTGATGGCTCCCAGGGCTGGCCGTCGTCGGCCAGGTAGGGGCGGCAAAGCAGCAATTGTTCGCGGGCACGCGTCACAGCCTGGTAAAAGAAAGATGCCTCGTCGCCGCGCAGTTTTGGCTCGATGGGCAGACCGCGCTCTCGCAGCACAGCGCGGTCACTCTCGCGCAGGAAGGGGTATTCGCGCTCGGTCTGGGGGAACTCGCCCTCCGAAAGCCCCAGGATGACGACGGCGCGGAAGGACAGACCGCGGGCATCCAGCACCGAGGCGGCCAGCACCCCGGATTCCGGCGCGGCCAGGTAAGAGGCCGCTTCGACCGCTCCCCGCAGGTCATCGAAGAAGGCCGAATAATCGAGGGTATCGGTATCCAAAACGGACTCGGCCAGCACCAGGCCGCGCAATACGTCTTTGAGGGCCCGCAAGGCGGCCACATCACGCTCCGCGGTGGAGGAATTCTCGCGGGCGCGGGCGACCACTCGCAGAGATGTATCGTCTTGGAGGGACGCAAACCGGGTGGCCAGAGCGGGGTCATCGCCGATCAGGTCTTCGACGAAGGCGGCGTAGTCGCGGATGGTGGCGTGCGGGGGCGGGGTGAGGCGGGTGATGAAGGCGTCGAAAATCTCCCTCACCCCCAACCCCTTATCATACCCGCAGGGTACTCCCACAGGGAGAGGGGCGTCTGACTCCCTCTCCCCATGGGAGAGGGATGGGGTGAGGGCCGGGAAGAAGCCCTCTTCATCGGCGATGAGGGGGTCGGGCGGGTTTTGTTTGGCAAGCAGGTCAAAGGCTTCACGCCATTGATCCAGGCCGGAGGTGACTCGTCCGAGGCGGGTAGCCGCGTCCAGCCGGGTGGCATCGCCTGGCGAGATGCCCTCCGCCGACCAGTCGAAATAGGGGCTGCGCCAAACCTCCAGCACCGGGCGGCGGGGCCAGTCGAGAGCGGGCAACGAGAGCAGGGCGAGCAGCGCGGCCACAGCCGGGTTCTCCGCCAGCGGTAGCCCGCCGATAATGCGCAGCGGCACGCCGAATTCGGCGGCGATCTCTTCGAGAAAGGGGCGGTACGGGTCGAGGCTGCGAGCCAGGATGGCAACTTCGGAGAGGGCCAGCCCATCCCGCACGATGCGTGCTTTCACCCAGCGCAGGGCGGAGCGGGCTTCGGCGGAGCGGGTTTGGGCTTCTATGAAGTGGAGATTAGAGATTGGAGATTGGAGATTGGAGAGCGGGGATTCGAATAGGTGGGATTCGAGGTGGGCGAGGGGGGAATGTGCAGGGGAGGCAGGGTCCCCAAAAAACGTGGGGATGATAAGCGGGGGTGCGGGGGAGGTGAGGAGAGCGGGGGAGGTGGGGGGCGAGGGTGGAGGGGAGATGACGGCGATGAGAGCTTGTTGGGCGCGGTGAAAGCGGCGGTGGGCCAGGCGGTGCGGGCGGGCCGAGTCCCCGGTGAGGGTGATGAGGGTCTCGTGTGATCGTTGAGCCAGCAGGGTCAGTACTCCCAATTGGGTGGGGTTGAATTCGTCGAAGCCGTTGACCACCAGCAAACGGAGTTCGCTACCCAGGGCTGGATTCTCATCCAGCGCAATGGCAGCCAGCCAGCCCTGCCCCTCGGGGTCGGCCCAATTCTGACGCAGCAGCCAATCCTGGTAAGCTGCGTAGATGGCGGCGATCTCTTGCAGGCGCGGGCCGATATCGATGACAGCAGCCGAAAAGTCATCCGGCTCGATGCGGGCGCGCTTCAATTCCTGGATGATACCACGCAGGGCGGCGACGAAGCCGGGTTTGGCGCGCAGCGGGGCGTAATGACGCAGGCTTCCGTCCTGGCAGAACCGGTCTACAATGGCACGCAGCAAGCGTACCTGGACGGGGTCAAGCAGACGAGCCTTAGGCTGCCCGGCACGCGCCAGCAGTTCGGCGTACAGGGTGTGGAAGGTAACAAGATTAACTCCCATCGCTCCCCCGGCCGCGGCCAAGCGACGGCGAAACTCGGCCACCCGGATTTGATTGGGCAGGATGACGGTGACCGGGGCTAGCGACTCGGTATCCAGCACAGCTCGAATGCGCTCGATGGCGGATTGGGTTTTGCCGTGGGCAGCGGGGGAGAGGAGGAGGCGGAGGGACACTTCTTAGAAATCCTCTGTTACCGTCTATAGTAATCTCTTGTTCGTCTGAGATGTTTTTCAAGCGTTTCTATTAGGTGTTTGAAGTGAGGTAAATACTGTCTGAGGGTATCTGGATTTAATCTTTCAAGTACCTGAAATGATCGCCGCCCTTTTCGATATGCTCTTCGTGAGCCACAGGGACGCGTTGCGTTTTCTAATGTGTCTTGTACTCTATGTCGATCATATTGCTCGAGACCGGTTTCTGGCAGCAGGGCACTCGTTTGTAAACAGTCGCCAAAAAAGTCGCTCAAAGCGGCTCGATCAGCTATTATCCAGGTTTCCATGCAGGTAACCATTAATTGAGCCTGATCATCATCAGCACGATCAGGCCGCTTCCAACCATCACGAGAGTTGAGGTGCTCCCAAGAATTTACCCCTTTTGAGACAGGCTCTTCGCTATCCACCAGTAAGATGGGATAGTCCGTTGTGTTGCTAACTTCAACGGCTGTCTCGAAACGATCAAATGCGGTGCCGCGTCCACCGCAAGCGACGATGCCGGGCATACGTCCTATAAATCCAGCCTTCTCAAGTAATTTGCGAAAGCCCTGGCGACAGCGAATGTGCAGTTCTTTACTATCACCACCTCCCTCGACATAGATATTGACAGTCACCAGCGCGTTCCTCCCAATTCGCCGCGCGTCCACAATTCGCCCAAACGATATTTCTCCAACCAGTGTGTCAACTTTTGTGGGTCGAGTCGCTGGATGTCGGATTGTCCATCGTGTTTTTCACACACCAGAATGGATTCGGGCTGCTCAGTCAGCGCGTCCACCAGAATATCGGAATGGGTAGTAACAATTAATTGAGTACGCTCCGATGCTTCTACCATCAAATCAGCCAGCCGCGGAAGAATATCCGGATGCAGCCCCAACTCAGGTTCTTCGATACAGATCAGTGGTGGGGGGGCTGGATCAAGCAAGATCGCCAACAAGCATAAATAACGCAGCGTGCCATCCGAAAGCCTGGTGGCGGGAATGACGAAATTCCCCTCCGTGAAAAATACCTGCACGGTGCCGCCCTCAATACTTACATCAAAATCATCAAGTCCATCATACAGATCACCCAATGCAGTGAGCAAGGCTTTTTTCGCTTTTGGGATGCGGCGGAGCCGGTTCAAGAATAATCCCAGGTTCGAGAAATCTTCCTCAAGACGGTCGTTGCGCAAATCAACTTTCTGTGGTTCGCGAAAAACAGCATTGCGCCCAAAAGACCATTCACGATAGATACGAATTTTTTCATATTCGCTAATGAGATAAAAAATCTCGGGATAGATTTCTGGATCACGGCGTTGAGCAAGAATTGATAGGTCAGGTTGAATATGTTCTTGTGCCAATTTTCGCTGGCCCTCACCCTTCACGTTTAATACGGGGTATCCTTGCTGGTACCGATAATAGAAATATGGTTCAGTTTGCCCCGAGTAAGCTGTTTCATTCTCAATGCATTCATCATCCAGGCGAAAGGATTGCTGCTCGGAACGGAAAGCCAGGCGATGTCTTAATGGCTGACTTCCAGATGGGTTACTAACGATAACTTCAACAACAGCAGGTTGTTGTTGATTGCCTTTCCAAATCCACTCATGCACCCCGCCGCCACGGCGTATAACTGATCGCAGGTCATTTGCCGAAGCGCGCACCAAGGCTATCGCTTCAATTAGGTTAGATTTGCCCGATCCGTTTGGACCAATCAAAATATTCAATGGGCCAAGTTGAATTGGTGTCTGTAGTGGGCCATACGACAGTATGTTGCGTAAAATAATCAAACGCAAAAGCGAGTTGTTTTGTAGCGCAGCTTGATTCATAAGTTTATCTCCTTACATCTATAACCCTAATTTTACCACCTGCTGCTCACCCAACTCGACCAAGGCCCGCACATTGGTATTCATCATATCGCCGGTTTTGCGTGAGGGCGGCGGGAGCGAGGAGGAGGGCAGACATGGAAATTTCGGGGAACAACTTTGGCAACACAAACGACAACTTGCTAT
>JBDRGC010000079.1:0-2921 GCA_043818215.1 Chloroflexota bacterium
GTGACTGCAGGCGTAGAAGGGCTCAACCGAGAGGTCCTGCGGAAAATGTGAAGCTCCCCGCCTACAGGGCGGGGCATCCAGCCGACTTGCCCGTGATATCCGTCATTGCATGAAGCTGAAGGCATGGGACTCGTCCCTGCCGATTCTCACCCCTAACAGCGATCGAAGGAGGAAAACCGAATATGGCGCAAGAACCTAAGAAATACAGATTTTTCTTCATGTCGGCCTTCAGGATGCCCAGTGACAGCCGCTTTTTACGACCCCGCACAGGCACAAAAGAACAGCGAATGATGAATTACGATCGTATCAAACATTTGCTCGACAACATCGAGTGGGACTATCACGAAGGTCCCCTCGCTCCCTACGGCGATTGGCCGGTTGAGAACCGGGAGGAGTTTTGCCTAGCCGCGGCGGCGCGTTTGCCCATTGTCCGCGAGGCCTGTGAAAGCGGCAAGTACAATGCCATCATCCTCCTTGGGGGAGGAGAGCCGGGCTTTTTTGAGTCAAGGGAGATCGCCAGAAAATACAGAATACCGGTCACGTCGTGTGCCTTCTCGCAGATGCACATCGCCACGATGCTTGGAAACAAGTTCAGTGTCATTGACTTGGCAGAATCACACAACATGTACTACTACAATTTAGTGGTCCAACATCGTTTTACCGAGAGGTGTGCCTCCATAAGAAACATCAACTACCCCCTCCCCAGGCCGGGAAGCGCGGGGACGCCCATTCTGGAGGAACGAGAGAAGGCGGTTCGGGGTGACCCGTCGGATGCCGTTGAAGCCGCAGTAAAAGAGGCTGTGGCGGCCATTGAGGAGGACGGAGCAGAGGTCATCACCTTCGGATGCTCTGCCACCTTCTGGCTCCAACCCTTTGTCCAGAAGCGCCTGAGCGAAATGGGATGGGAGGTCCCGGTACTGGAGGGATATGGCTGTGCCATCGTTCTGGCGAAATCGATGGTTGACTTAGGGGTCGATGCGAGCGGGCTGATGTTCCCGGGCGACCATCCGAAGAAATGGCGAAGGAAGAAAGTATTTTAGCGTTTTTCCGAAAGCATGAAGAAGCAGGCGTTGACTGTTGAGGCCTGCCCTCTTGTTGGGGGCAGGCCTCAACGCTTATATCGAGCTGGACGATCACCCGGCTGCCGTCCCCAGCATGTGAGAAGAACCAGCGACGTCAGCTTGTTGGAGGACATCTTTAGATCTTCATAATGGTCGTGCCGCTGTTGCCCATCAAACCGTAGGTTTGGGCCATTCCGATCTTGCAGTTGGGCACCTGACGGGCACCGCAGCGGCCGCGCAGCTGACTGGCGACCTGGACCACCTGCCAGATGGCCTGCGCGCCGATGGCTTCGCCGAAGGAAGAGAATCCACCGCTGGGGTTGACCGCCACTTTGCCGCCGATCTTGGTCTGGCCTTCGCGCAGCATCTTGTGGGCTTCCCCCTCGCCGCAAAAACCACAGGTTTCCAGATACTGCAGGTAGTGCCAGGAGCTGTTATCGGGCAGTTCCAAGACATCCACATCCTCGGGTCCGACGCCTGCCCTCTCATAGGCTTGGCGAGAAGCCGAATAACTCTCACTGAGCATGGGCGCCTCGGCCTTGGCCGGTGCCGATATGGCCGAGATGCGGATGGTGGGATCGCCGTACATGGAGCTGCCCATTGTGGTGGCTAACACTTTGACCGGTTTGTCGGCCTTGGCGATCACCTTGGGATCGGCCGAGAGAATCACGGCCGCCGCGCCATCGCTGGTGGCGCATACCTCATAGAGGCGCAGGGGATCGCAGACCATCTTGGAGTTGAGGACTTCCTCCAACGTGTAGGTTTTCTTGTAGCGTGCCATAGGATGCTTGGACCCGTATTCGCTGAGGATCACTTTCACGGCCGCCAGATCTTCAGCAGTGTCGCCATATTTCTCAAAACGCTTGCGGCATTCCAAGGCCCAGAAAACCGGGTTGGGCATTCCGACCATGCGCCAACGCAGTACGTCGCGATCGGCCTTGGGGTCGTTGGATTTGGCGCTTAAAAAACCTTTTGGGGAAATGTCGACCCCGATGGCCATAGCCGTGTCGGTCTCTCCGGCGGCGACGCTGTTAAAAGCCATACGCATGGCGGCCGAACCGGTCGCGCAGGCGTTATAGACATTGACCACCGGTATACCGGTCTCGCCGAATACGCTCTCGATATACTGACCGGACAGATGGCCGGCATTACCGCCGTAAATCAAGATGCCGGACATAATGGCCTGGATCTGTTTCCATTCGATACCTGCGTCCTTCAATGCCGCGGCCACCGCCACTTCACCGAGCTGGGTGAAGACCTTGTCGTCGAATTTGCCCCAGGGATGTTCTCCAGTACCAACAATATATATGTCTCTCATAGCGCTTACCTCACCTTTCACTAATTTTGGTTATTTCACCACTCGAAACGCCCAGGTGACCACATCATTGCCCTCTGCGTCCTTGTAGAGAGTGTAGGTGGTGGTCTCCATGTCCAAACCGATCTTCAGGGCATTTAAATCGGTTTCAGTAATGATACCTGTCACGGAGATGCCTTCAGGAAACTCCACCATGCCGATGCCGTAAGGCGTGATGTCTCCCGCGGTCTTAAACGGCGGCGGGCACATATAGTATTGAACGGTATAAGTCGCCAATTTACCTCTTCTGCTCAAGAACACATTTTCTACGCCCTGACGCGAACAGCCAGGTCGATGTTGAAGGTGGCTGGCCGGGAAGAAATAGGTACCGCAGCTATTGCATTTGGCGCTCTGCAATCTGACGCCGTCCTTGGTCCAATCGAACAAATCCGGCAGTTCCGGTATTTTCCCCTTTGGAGCAGTCATTTCTTTTCCCTCCTTATGATGAGACGCGATTACTTGCCCTTATATTTCGGAACTCGTTTTTCGAGGAATGCCCTGACACC
>JBDRGC010000080.1:0-6510 GCA_043818215.1 Chloroflexota bacterium
GGTTAGGGGTTAGGGGTTAGGGGTTAGGGGTTAGGGGTTAGGGGTTAGGGGTTAGGGGTTAGGGGTTAGGGGTTAGGGGTTAGGGGTTAGGGGTTAGGGGGTTAGCGGGTTAGGGGGTTAGGGGATTAGGGGGTTAGGGGGTCAGGGGGTTAGGTCAATTTCCTAATTCCTGGTTCCTAATTCCTGGTTCCTAATCCCTGGTTCCTGGTTCCTAATCCCTGGTTCCTGGTTCCTAGTCCCTGGTTCCTGGTTCCTAGTCCCTGGTTCCTGGTTCCTAATCCCTGGTTCCTGGTTCCTAATCCCTGGTTCCTGGTTCCTAATCCCTAGTCCCTGATTCCTAGTCCCTAATCCCTGTCCCCTACCACCCGAGGCGACATTTGACAGCCGCCCCGGGCATAGGGATAGTTATTGCTATTCTAACTCAGGCAGTTCGGCGGTGATGTTCTCGTTCCACCAGTACATGCAGGTTTCGCATGGGCTGCCAAATTGAGAGAAACCATCCAGGTCGATCTGCTCCAGGCTAACGCCATCTTCCAGAACCACATTACCCTGATTATCGGTGATGGGGCCTTTGAAGACATCGAAGCGGGTGAACTCACCGGCCAGCATGGCGGCCAGGGTGTCCTTCACAAGTTGTAGATCGGCTTCGGGCAGTTCGGCGACACCGGGCTGCATAGTTTCGCCTTCCATGAAACCGAGTAGCCCCATGGCGCCAGAGTCAGCGTCGAAGTATTCCCAACCACCAACCCAGGTACCGGCGCGAGAAGCTTCAACGATATCAGCATAGACGGGACCCCAGTTCCAGTACATGGAGGTCAGGCAGGCATCCACTGTGCAGTTGCCGCTGTAATCGTAGGTGATGCCCCACTTGCCTTCGGGGGCCACCTCGGCTGGAGCGGGGGTGTCTGCGCCAGTCATCACGACCTGAACACCACTATCGAAGAGGGATGAGGCCGCCTCTTTCTCGACAATGGGGTCATGCCAGGTGAAAATCCAGCGGACATCTATGGTGCATTCAGGGCAAGTCTGCTGAACGCCCAAAGCAAAGGCATTACCCAAGCGCAGCTCTTCGGGGATGGGGAAGGTGGCAATGTATCCCAGGCGGGGATTGCCATCCATCATGGCGCGTGAACCAGCCAGCATACCGGCCAGGTACTTAATATCTTCCATGGCGCCCATCAGGTTTCCGAAATTGGCCTCGTTGGCTTTGAAACCACTGATGTGAATGATATCCACATCAGGGAACTCACCGGCGACAAGCTCCGACGCATCCATGTAGCCAAAGGAAGTCGTGAAGATAACATCGAAGCCTTTGCGTGCCAGCGAGCGAGTCACCTGCTCGGCATCGGCGCCTTCTGCGACTATCTCGACATAGGCGGTGTGGACATTATCCACATTAGCCTCGACATATTCACGGCCAACGTCATGAGCCTGGGACCAGCCGCCATCATCGTGAGGGCCAACGTACACAAAAGCAACATTATATTTGCCATCTTCGATGGTGGGTATTTGGTACGCGATTTCTTCAGCAGCAGGCTCTGCGACAACTTCTGCCTCTTCGACTGCGGCTTCTTCTTCTTCTACCACCACAGGTTCTTTGGGCGCGCAAGCGGTCAGCAGCATAGCTGCAACGAGCAAAATGCTAAGTAACCATAAAACTTTTGTCTTCATTTTCTACTCCTCAAAAATTGATTAGGGTAACGCACAAAACGGATTAAAAGGGACAAACAAAGGGACGCTGCAACACCACCTCCTTTCCAAACAAAATGGTGAGTACTCAGGCTATCTCGGCAATGCCCCCGGCCCCAATTCTGGGGGGTAAAGGAGATTAACCGGCTGGCCGGGCCGAGTTGGTTGGTAGTGATGCACGAGAGTGCATCGTATCCGGCACAAGGGACACTCTCGTGTCCCACTACAAACCTTCCTCGCACAATTCTGTGAAACTTTACATTATCGAGGTAGTTACATACAAATATCATTTCTGGAGATCAAATTCCATCTCTACCTCATCCATTTCATCCCAATAATCAGCCGCCGAGTGAGTATCCAAAAATTCTCCAGCCTCTTCCGCACTACTGAAATGCTCTGGAATAAGTTCTCTCTTACTTTCATCCATAATGATACCGTATTGTACCCTTTTATGGCACAATCCAGGTTCCAGTTTCGCCGCGCAGGGCACGCTGGATATTGGGCGGGTCTGTGACCAGAGCTTGTTTGCCGCCTTCTTTGAGGAATTTGACGATAGCCTGCATCTTGGGCAACATGCTGCCCGGCGCGAAATGCCCTTCCTGGATGTATTTCTCGGCCTCAGCGACACTGATTTCATCCAACCATTGTTGATCCGGTTGATTGAAGTTGATAGCCACCTTTTCAACGGCGGTGGAAATTACCAACAGATCGGCATTGATCAGGTTTGCCAGCAGCCCGGAGGCGAAGTCTTTGTCGATCACAGCCTCGACACCGCGCAGATCACCGTTTTCCTTCTCCACTACGGGGATGCCGCCACCGCCAACTGCGATGACCGAGAAGCCACCGTCAATCAGATTCTTGATGGCTTCCACCTCGATGATATGCTGCGGAATGGGAGATGGAACCACTCGCCGCCAGCCGCGCCCGGCATCTTCGATGAAGTCCTGGCCCTGGGCTATGCGCTCGCGGGCGGTTGCCTCGTCCAAGAAAGAGCCGACCGGCTTGGCCGGATTCTGGAAGGCGGGGTCAGCAGCGTCCACCTGAACCTGAGTCACCACGGTGACGGCTACTTTATCAATGCCGCGCGCTTTAAACTCATTGTGCAAAGCTTTCTGAGCCATGTAACCAATTGCGCCCTGGGTGTCAGCGCCGCAGTAATCCAGCGGGACGGGGTGCAATTCGTGCAGGGACAACTCGGAACGGCGCAAGATGAAGCCCACCTGTGGACCGTTCCCGTGGGTGATGACCACGTCCCAACCATCTGCGATCATGCCGGCAATATGACTCATGGTCTCTTTGATGGCATCAAATTGGTCGGGGATCGTTTTTCGGGTTTTATCTACAATTAGGGCATTGCCACCAATGGCGACAACGGCGAGTTTGCGGGGGGGGGGTGTCATGCTTTATCTCCTGGGGAAGGGGTCGGTAGATCAGGGGCTAGGGAGTAGGGACTAGGGACTAGGGAATCGGGACTAGGGAGTCGGGGATTTGTAAAGTTATGTGGTATTCTGCTTGTTCCTCACGCATATACTTGTTACCATACTCTTTGCTGCCTCTTTCCTGCTTACGGATAAAGGCAATGTAGCCATTCAAAGATTTTTCGGCTTCTGTTTCAGTCTTTCTAACCCATGTGAGTTGTTCATCGTCAATGTATTCGAGCGCATGGGCACTGATGAAAGCACTGAGAGTCTCTGTTAATGAGCCGCGGGCGATGTAGAAAAAGCGTAACCTGTCGAGATAATGGTAACGGCCATAACCCTCTGCAATGTTAAGCAGAACACTCAATGCCGAACGCCGGAGTTGGTCAGCGAGGTTGTAGCGTTCGAAAGCGGGCAATTCATTGGCAAGTCTGTAAGCAGCCTGCAAAAGTTTTAGTGCATGTTGATAACTCGCCAAACTCTCGAAATCGCGCTCCTCCTCCATCACACTTTCTCCTGGTCCTGATCCCTGGCTCCTAGTCCCTGATCCCTAGTTCCTGATCCCTGATTCCCTGCCCTACCTCATCGTCAACGCCATCACAGCCTTCTGGGCATGCATGCGGTTCTCGGCCTGATCGAAGACGACCGAGTTGGGGCCATCCATAACTTCACTGGTCACTTCGACATCGCGGTCGGCGGGCAGGGGGTGCATGTAAATGGCGTCTTCTTTGGCGAGGGCCATCTTGCGGGCATCGGTGATCCAGTGCTGGTACTGATCTTGGATGCGCTTGCCTTCGTCGGGGTCTTGGGTGGTCAGCAGCGGCCCCCAAGATTTAGCGTAGACGATGTCGACGTCTACGAAGGCGGCCTCCATCCCGTCGGGGTCACTGATCACATCGAAGCCGGTCTTGAACTTGCGGGCCTGCTCCTGGGCTTGCTCCATGATTTCGGGCATCAGCTTGAATTCCGGCGGATGAGCCAGTACCACATCCAATCCGAAGCGGGGTATTTGCAGGATCAACGATTGGGGCACCGACATTGGCTTAAGGTAGGATGAGGCGTAAGCCCACGAGACAACCATCTTCTTGCGGCGCAGGTCGCGACCCTTCTTCTCCATGATGGTCATCAGGTCGGCCAGGCACTGGTGGGGGTGGTAGATTTCGCACTGCATATTGAGCACGGGAACACGGGAGGCCTCGGCTACCAAATTGAGGTAGCGGTTGCCGATGCCCCAGTCGCAATGGCGGATGGCAATGCCATCGAAATAGCGGCCTAAAATCTCGCCTAATTCTTTTTCAGTGTCGCCGTGGGAAACTTGAGTGGTGCGGCTTTCGATAAAGGCAGCGTGACCGCCCAATTGAGCCATCCCCGCTTCGAACGAGCAGCGGGTGCGGGTGCTGGAAAAGAAGAACAACATTCCTAACACTTTGTCACGTAAAAGGGCATGGGATTCGCCCAAAGCGCGCTTGCGCTTCAGTTCCCAGGCCACATCTAAAATAGTTTCGACTTCTTCTTTTGTAAAATCAAGATCACCGATTAAATCTCGGCCTCGTAAATCTGTTTGCATTGCATTGCTCCTTTCAACAATCTATGATTACCATATCGTCTTGATCCCCTTCACTGCTCGGATTTTAGAATCGCGGGTGATCAATGGAAGGCGTAAGTAAGATGCTGTCGCCGTGATTATTCGATCAGGCATATCAGGAACGGTGTCCCTTGGGATACGTCCAACAGCCTGAGCCACACCCTGATCGAGAGGTACGAGAACTAAGCCAGCATTAAGATCATCAAGCGATTCATTCAAGCGTTCAAGGGCAACATTTGGCAGCTTTCCTTTTTCCACCAGATAGATCACCTCTACGTAAGAAATCGAAGCAAGATAAACCGGATCACCCGACTCAGTTGCTTCATCCATCGCGTCCATAGCGTCTGAGGATAATTGTTTTGATTGGAACAAATACCATATAGCTGCATGAGTGTCCACAACAACTGCGCCCATCAAACATCCTCCCTGGGGAAGTTACCCCACATTTCATGCCGGGCTTCGCTGATATCTTCTTCAGTTATCTCAATATCCAGATCAGCCCACAACCCTTTCAGACTTCGGCGAGGACGAACAGGAATGCTCTTATATTCTAAGAACTCCACGAAATCCAATACTTCCCGCTGTTTTTCTGGAGACAGCACTTGGAGCCTCTTCAATACCAATTCGTCAATTAAGTCTCGGTTTTGCAGTTCGGTTCGCATGATTTGTCTCCTTGTTGCAGGAATCAGGGATCAGGGATCAGGGATTAGGGACTAGGGACTAGGGATTAGGGATTAAAGAGCAGGTTGCATCCTGATCCTGGTTCCTAGTCCCTGGTTCCTAGTCCCTAGTCCCTGATTCCCTAGTCACTAAATCACTCCATCTTCCCCAACACCAACGCCAACAACGCCATGCGCATGACGACGCCATTGAAGGCCTCCTGCCAGTAGCGGGACCAGCGGGTGATGTCCACATCGGCGGGAATTTCGTCCATACGCGGCAGGGAGTGCAGCAGAATGGCATCGGACTTGGCTTTGTTGAAGAGCAGGTCGCGGGTGATTTTGTAATTGCTGGGGGTCAGGTCAACCTCGCCGGTGCGCTCGTCACGGGATTTGGTATAGTCGGGCTGCACCACCGGCTCGACCAGGATGACATCAGCATCGGCGATGGCCTCTGCGACATGCTCGACTTCGTTGAAATCCAGGCTGTAATTCTTCAGGTCAGCTTTCATCTCATCGGTCAATCGCTGCCCTTCCGGGGAAACGAAGGTAATCGGGCAATCGAACTGTGTCAGGCCGTAAGCCAGGGAGTGCATGGTGCGCATACGCATATCACCAACCGCCAGCCACTTGAGACCGTCGAGGCGGCCTTTCTCCCGCAGCACGGTGTAAAAGTCGGTGAGAATCTGGGTGGGATGCTCGCCCCAGCCATCGCCGCCGTTGATGATGGGAATGCTGGCCCATTTGGCAGCCTCGTGGGGCGCGCCCTGTTGGAAGTGGCGCATCACAACCACATCACCGTAGAACTCCAACATCTTGACGGTGTCTTTGATCGACTCCTGGTAGAAGTCACCCGCGCGGGTCATCTTGGCATCGGCGAAACCAGTCACTTGACCACCCAGGCGAATCATGGCGGCCTCGTGGGCCAGGCGGGTGCGGGTGCTGGGTTGATAGAAAGCCGTCACCAGAGTCTTTTCTTTCAATAGATCGGTGTTGCGGCGATTGCGGGCAATGGGTTCCAGTTTTTCAGCAATCTCGAAAACTCGGAAAAACTCATTACGCTCGAAATCTTTCAAAGATAGAATATCACGTCCTGCAAAACTACGCATTTTTTAGTACCTCCAGTAAATTGGTGAATTGGGGATTAGGAACTAGGGAT
>JBDRGC010000081.1:0-2496 GCA_043818215.1 Chloroflexota bacterium
GGCGTTAAGGTCCATAGGTATGGCCGGTCCATCGACGACGGCATCTACCACAGCACGATTCTCTCCTGTCTCTGTTGATTGGCCGGAGACCACGATCCGGGCACTCATCTCGCTATCAGCAGGCAGGATATGCACTCTGGCGCTATGATTGCCTTCTCGGGCGAAGATGTCGGCTTGCTTGCACGCCGTTAGCAGATCGCTTGTGTTGACAGTCGCTCGGGTCTTGTGCGTACAGGGGATGATTTGCTGGTAATCCGGGAACTCGCCTTCGATGAGTTGAGACACCACTTCGATGTCAGGCGTCCGAAAAGCCACCAGATTGTGATGAGTTGCCAGCGTCACTACCCTGTGAGTTACCAGCATACTGACGGTCTCATCTCCCCGAAGGACGTGGGCCAATTCACTGAGTTCTTTTGCGGGGACAATGACCTTGAAGGGCTGTACGTTCTGAGTATCTCCCAATGCCAGCGTGCGTTTCGACAGGCGAAAGCCATCCACAGCAACGAGCGTCAGCGTATTGTCGTTGCCCAGTTCAATGAGGACACCACCTAACACTGGCCGACCTTCGTCGGTCGAGACAGCAAAAGCCACCTGCCGGATCGCCTCTTTGAGATCGGCGGCGGCTATCTCGATTGTGCTGCCTTCCGATATGCGGGCTGGGGGAAATTTGTCGGCTGAGATGCCTTTGACTTTGCCTTTGGCAACCGCGTCGCTGACATTCAGCGTTTCAGTCTTAGCTGTCAGACTTAGTTCAATCCGGCCTGACATTGTATTGACCAGTTCGGTGAAGGTACGGGCCTTTACTGTAGTGGCTCCTTCCTCCTCGATCGTGGCCCCAACCAAGCAGGTAATACTCAGCCACAGGTTGGTGGCCGAGAGACGCAGGCGTCCACCATCGGTTGCGACCAGGACGTTCTCTAGTATTGGCAATGTAGTTCGGGCATTGAGTGCCCGCGAGACAATGCCAAGGCCGTAGGCCAGATTTTCTTGAAGTACGGATACTTTCATCGGAATTACTCCTTGTAGAACTTAGAATGTGCAAGCCGATGAGTTGATCTCAGCAGCCTGTTGATAAAATCGTTGAAAAAGAAAAGACCGCATCGGCGATACCAATGCGGTCTGATTGTCACGCTGGCAAGCGGGTCATCGAATACTAATGCTCTTGGCATCGTGATATTCTATCCATTCAGATTTCCCAGATTGCCACTCGACAATAAAACCACCTCCTCCTAACTTGGTGATAATACCGACATCATCAGGATTCCCGTCCCGCATGACCACGGTTTGCACTAGTAATTTCTTTGCCTTTTTCTCGGTCACTTTAGCTCTCATTTCTGGACGTTGCCATCCAACTGCACGCTTTGTCGGGCGTTCTTTCATTTTGTAATACACGAATATCATAAAAGCGTTTCCCGTTTTCATCTTCATCACCCCAAAGAGTAATTTTGTTTTCACGCTCAAGTTCGAGCAACTTATACAGGAAATACTCAATCAACTCTTTATTACCTTTTGGATACCACATGATTCTATTCATAGTTCAGGTATTCGCATATTCTTTCATCTGACGTAGGATTTCTTCGACTTCTTCGATTGTCAGATTTAATCCTGCGATCATGTCGCGTTCTTTTCCGCCACCGAGGGGGTTTGTACTTCCATGTGCATGAATTTGGAAGTACCAATTATCGGGAAACTGGTAACAGTAGACACGCAAACCATTTATTATGGGGTCACAACCCTTGATTTCCTTGACCACGGCGTACTTCTTTTTGATCCAGATGTCTTTTGGCATATTGTCATCTCCTTGTTGTAATTTAGAATAAACTGCAATCAAGATGTTAGTCAATTTCGGCGAGACAGGCGGCTTGTAATTCTTCTTGCAGCTCGCCCATCAACTTCGCCGCCCACATACCTGTACTGATCCATTCATCGGTACTCGCAGTGAATACAACCGCACCACCGCCGAAGGCTCCCACACGGGGCCGGTCACAGGTGTGGGCAAACTCGATGCTGGCAACTGCTTGCGGACGCCAGCGTTCGAAGAACATCTGTACCAGACGGACAGCTTCTTCGATGTCGCCGCCATCATCGTCGTGAACCCAGATGGCATCACGGTCAATAGTGATGCTTGGCATAATCGTGCCGCGGTTGTCGTACCACCGTTCTGCCAGCTTCAGAGCGCGTTCGCACCAGACCTTTTCTTCTGGTGTAAGTTTCTCGGCTACAAAAGCCGAGTATTGAGTATAGAAATTAGCCATTTTGTTCCTCCATATCAAATTGAATACCAAAAATTAGGCGGGCCTGACGCTCGACTTGGTCAGCACGATCAGTGGCAACGGGGCATGACCACCTCTCGCTATACGTTCTATATCGCCAAAACATGGGAAGCCAAGGCGCATTTTCGTTATCTGGGTGAACTGCGTAAACGAAAGTCAGCCAGTAAGGTGTGTCGTTCTCTCGCCACACGTGGGGCTTTTTGCGCCACTCCTTTCGTCGCCG